>CAYUIS010000029.1:0-16744 GCA_964444825.1 uncultured Anaerolineales bacterium
TGGTGAGGAGAAGATATGAGGAAACCCGAGACGTGGCGACTTGTGGGCATCATAGTTGTCGCCTTGATTGCCTTGTTTGTTGACCTGAACATCGACCACCCAGATTGGGCAGAGAATCTCGTGTTCTGGCAGCCAGCCAGCCAGCGGGATATCGCACTACGACTAGGGCTCGACCTGCAGGGCGGGCTCCAGGTCTTGCTCGCGGCCGAGGTGGCAGAAGACCAGGAGCTAGACGCCGCATCGATGGAAACCGCCCGGCGCATCGTCGAGAATCGGGTCAACGGTATGGGGTTGACCGAGCCCGTCGTGCAGTCCCAGGGTGAGCGCCGCATCATCGTCGAACTGCCTGGCATCGAAAACCCAGAGCAGGCAGTAGAGACGATCAAAGGGACTGCGTTGCTAGAGTTCGTCGATGCCGGCCGCATCCCTTTGCCGGCTGGAACCATTGTCACAACCTCAATGGGTGGCCCCACCACAATGTCACCGGAAGAACAGGTGACAACCTCCTTGACGACTAGTCCCACGCCCGAGGTCGAAATCGTACCGCCAGAAACCGCTGCTGCAGAACCGGCAACAGAACTAGATTCACCGCCAATGCCAGAGAATCCTGCCGATCGCAACGGTATGTACAGCGAACCTCCAGAGATGGCAATTGACGTCAGTAAGACGTATGTCGCCGTCATCGAGACCGAGAAAGGTGACATTGTCGTCGAGCTCTTTGACGACAAGGCACCCAACACCGTCAACAACTTTGTCTTCCTTGCCCAGCAGGGCTTTTACGACAACACGACTTTCCACCGTGTCATCCCAGATTTTATGGCTCAAGCAGGTGACCCAACAGGCACCGGCACAGGGGGCGCAGGGTACAGATTCGCCGACGAGTTTCATCCCGATCTGAGGCACAGCGGCCCTGGGATTCTATCTATGGCCAACTCTGGGCCCGATACTAACAGCAGTCAGTTCTTTATCACCTACGAAGCCACGCCCTGGCTTGATGGTGCCCATTCCGTGTTCGGACAAGTAGTGGACGGAATGAGCGTGCTCCAGTCTCTGACGCCGCGCGATCCTGCCGAAGCTACAACACCAGGCGATCTATTGGAAAAGATCACCATCACAGTGACTGACTCTGGGATTACTTCCACTGCAGACATCACCTCGACTGGCGAGAACGTCTTTACGCCCACGCAGCCAACACCTACTCCTTCTCCACCGCCGTCGGGCGGTTCGATCATTTACGACACAATCCTCACAGGTGCCGACATAAAGAACGTTGGCCTCGACCGTACACAGCAAGGCGAGTATATCATTCCGTTCGAGCTAAACCCAGATGCGGCTCAAGCGTTCGCTGACTACACGGCTACTCACGTCGAGCAGCACCTCTGCATCGTGCTTGACAACACCGTTATCTCGTGCCCCAGGGTCAGCGAACCTATCCCGAGCGGTCAGGGCTCCATCTCCGGTCAATTTACGTTCGAGTCCGCGCGCCAACTGGCGATCCAGCTACGTTATGGTGCGCTGCCCATTCCACTTCGAGTGGAGAGCTTTAACCGCATTGGCGCGACCCTGGGCACCGAATCGGTGGAGAAATCCATCCGCGCTGGAGTGGTCGGACTGGTCATTGTGCTCCTGTTTATGCTGATCTACTACCGGCTGCCGGGTGGCCTGGCCGACATTGCGCTCATCATCTACGTGCTGGTCAACTTTGCTCTCTACAAGCTGGCCCCTATCACGCTCACGCTGCCTGGTATCGCCGGTTTCATCCTCTCGTCCGGGATGGCGGTCGATGCCAACATACTCATCTTTGAGCGTATGAAGGAAGAGCTGCGAAGAGGTCGAAGGCTGGCAACTGCGGTCGAAATTGGATTCAGTCGCGCTTGGCCTTCGATCCGGGACAGCCAAGCATCGACCCTCATCATCTGCTTGGTCCTCTTCCTCTTTGGCACCAACTTTGGAGCCAGCATTGTGAAGGGATTCGCCGTCACTCTGGCCATTGGAACCGTTGTTAACATCTTTACAGCCGTGTTTGCCACACGCACCTTTATGCGCCAAGTCGCTCATTCGGCAGCCGAGTGGCTTCTGGAACGCAAGTGGCTGTTGGGAGTCTAGTTATGTTCAACATCGTCGAAAAACGCCGCTGGTACTTCTTCTTCTCGGCCGTCCTAATCGCGTTGAGCTTCACTGCGATGATCATATCTGGGTTGCAGTTTGGCCAGCCTCTCCGGCTCGGCATTGACTTTACCGGTGGAAGCATCTTTGTGATCAAGTTCGAGCAGGGTGTGACAGAGAATGATATCCGGACGGTCTTTGTGGACTATGGGCTCGAGAGTGCAATCGTGCAGCAGGTTGGATCGCCAGATGAGCACACGTGGCAGATACGCACGCGTGAGGTCACCGCCGACGAAGTAGGCGATCTGCTCGTTGCATTGGAGGAGCAAGTCGCAGGCATAGATCGAGATGCCTTAACCTTCGACACGGTGGAGCCCACGGTAGGTAGTGAGGTCGCTAGTGCTGCAGGGCTGGCTGTGCTCGTGGCCGCCTTTGTCATTGTGGTGTTTATGTGGTTCTCTTTCAGGCGTGTGCCCAATGCCTTCCGCTACGGGGTGTGCACTATCGTGGGCATAGTCCACAATCTACTCGTCGCCTTTGGATTCTACGCGCTGATGGGCATCCTCCTAGGCTGGGAAGTTGACGCACTCTTCCTCACTGCCGTTCTAACCGTGATTGGCTTCTCCGTTCAGGATGTGATTGTCGTGTTCGACCGAATCCGAGAGAACATTCCCAGGCACAAGACAGAACCCTTTGAGCGCGTGGTCAACCGCTCCATCCTGGAGACCATCCACCGGTCTCTGGCCACGCAGCTCAACGCAATGTTCGTGATGGTCGCCATCATCCTTTTCGGTGGACCGACGATCAAGGCCTTCATTGCCACCATGCTCGTCGGCATGGTTAGCGAAACCTACTCGGCGATCTTCATCGCAGTTCCCCTGCTGGTCGCTTGGGAGAAGGCAGCCAGTCGGCGTGCACTGGCCAAAGCAACGGCGTAGAATCGGACACTGAAGAGTCTTGCACACATCATTGCAGACATCTTCACAGACGTCATCACAGACATCATCGAGGTCGGAGCACGTCCATCAGGTTAGCATGCAATGTAGGATTGGCGGACACAATGCCGCGGATCTGTACATCCGCCTGGTTGAACTGGAGGTCGTGGCCGCTCAGGTCAGTCACCCGCCCGCCAGCAGCCAGCACCAGGGCCACCCCAGCACAAACATCCCACTCGTGCTTGGGCTTTAGGCTTACGTACGCATCCGCAAAACCCGCCGCCACCCTTCCCAGCTTGTACGCCGCGCTGCCCAGAGGCCGCAGATCAAGCATTTCCTCGTGGGTCGTCCACATTCCTGACTTGATCTCCGTGCTGCTAACCAACACCTGAGCATCTCTCGCCCTAGTGCGCTCGCTCATTGACCTGCCGCCAGCGCCATTGTATGCTAGCCCTTGACCGACGATCCCGGCCATGGTCTCCTTGGTGGCCGGGTTGTGCACCACGCCCAGCAATGGAAGGCCACGCTCGACGAGTGCCACACTGACCGCGAATTCATCCAACCCCTCGATAAACTCCCGTGTCCCGTCCAGCGGGTCTACCACCCACACACAGGTCCTGATCAAGCGATCCGGCGTATCGACAGTCTCCTCAGAGAGCCAACCGCACTCAGGTGTTGCGGCCGCCAGCCTCGTGCGCAGCAGCTCGTCTGCCGCAAGGTCAGCCTCGGTGACCGGGCTGTCTTTTGCTTTATCCCAACTCCGGCAGGTCGACCTGTCGCAATCCAAGATCACCTCACCAGCCGCCTGTGCAGCCGAAACGGCAACCGACAAAAGCCTGTCCAAACCCCATCCGATTGAGCCCATTTGCATGACGCTATCCAAGATTCTAGGAAACGGTGGCCCTCAGCCACTCAAAGAGTGGCCCTCAGCCACCCGCGACGCTCTGGGCATTATAGGCGAAAAACCATTCGGCGCAATTCATTTGCAAATACGTCCTGTTTCCCGAGAGACAGCTCGTGACAGCACCGTCTCGTTGTTTTGCCCCTGCGCTAACCTGGCTTATAATATGCCCACCACAACGGAGGTGTCACCTATGCAGAAAGTAATCACGCTACTCTCGTGGAATGTAAACGGCATCCGCGCGGCGCACCGAAAGGGTTTCCAGGAATGGTTGGTCCAAACTGGCCCCGATATTCTCTGTCTACAAGAGACTAGAGCGGAAGAGTCACAGCTCCCATCGGCCTTGGTCCATCCAGAAGGCTACCACTCGTTCTGGAACAGCTCCCACACAAAGAAAGGCTACAGTGGCACAGGCCTGCTCACGCGCTCCAGACCACTTGATGTGCAGTCTGGCCTAGGGATAGAGGAGTTCGATCAAGAGGGACGCACGATCATCGCCTACTACCCCTCCTTTACTCTGATCAACTGCTACTTCCCCAACGGCGGCCGCGATCACAGCCGCGTGCCCTTCAAACTGGCGTTCTACGACGCTTTTCTGGACAGGTGTGAACAATTGCGCGCCCAGGGCCAAGCGCTGATATTCTGCGGTGACGTGAACACCGCCCACAAAGAAATCGATCTAGCCCATCCCAAGACAAACCAACAGACCACGGGTTTTCTTCCAGAAGAACGGGCCTGGATTGACCAAGTGGTGGCGTCAGGTTACATAGATACCTTCCGGCACTTTTATCCGGACTTGCAGGGCCAGTATACTTGGTGGTCTATGCCCACCCGCGCCAGGGAGCGCAATGTCGGCTGGCGAATAGATTACTTTTTCGTTGGCGCCGAACTGTTGGATAGGACCGCCGATGCGTTTGTCCTGCCTGATGTGATGGGGAGTGATCATTGCCCGGTGGGACTGTGCCTCCTAGCATACTAGCAGGTAGCCCGCCAGGTTGAACAGCGCAACAGAACAAGATAGAAAAGGGGACGGTCAATATGACATGGTGGGCAACTATATTTAATGCGCTGCTGATCTTTTCTCTACGCCTGATCGACGTCTCGATGGGAACCGTGCGTACAATCATGGTCATGCGCGGTATGCGCAAGTGGGCGGCGATGATTGGTTTCGTGGAGGTGAGCATCTGGGTGGTAGCCATCAGCAGAGTGATCGGGCAAATGAACAACATCTTGAGCGTGATTGGCTATGGCGGAGGCTTTGCCGCGGGCACACTGCTAGGGATGTGGATCGAGGACAAACTCGCCCTGGGTCACGTGGACATCCGGATCATATCAACGACCAAGGGTCAGACGATCACCCAGACTATCCGCGAGGCAGGCTATGGTGCGACTCAATTGCAGGCTGAGGGAAAGTCTGGCCCGGTCTATGTGACGAGCATCGTTGCCTCCCGCAAAGAGATCCCAGACATTATCCGCCTGGTCAACAAGACTGACGCGACCGCCTTTGTCACCATCGAAGAAGCACGCCGGGTGATGCGAGGACACCAGCGACTGGTCAAATGACCATCCCAAGACAGCAGTTGGCCACGCAAAGCAGGGACGCACCGCAGGCCGCCCCCATACGGGGCCGTACACCAGGCCTATCTAGCCCAGAGCAGTGCGCACCTCTCCAAGATGTCCCGCAGAGCCGAGCAGTTCATTTCGGCTGGCGATGAACCTACTATACTCTTCTATGTACACTGCCCCAGGCTTTCGGAAGTCGAACACCTCTGGATGATCACGCAGGTACTCGCGGTGAACGCGCATCCACACCAGACGTCCATCGGTGTCAATGTTTATCTTGCAGACACCAAGGCGTGCTGCAGGCAGGTACTGCTCGGGATCGACCCCTTTGGCCCCCTTTATCTCGCCACCCGCAGCATTGATCCGCTCGACCTCATCTTGAGGAACAGAGGATGAGCCGTGCATCACCAAGGGGAATCCCGGCACGAGATCTTGAATGGCCTCGATGATCTCATAGTGGAGCCGCTGAGAGCCAGCGAACTTGAACGCGCCGTGGCTGGTGCCGATTGCACACGCGAGGCTATCACATCCAGTGCGCTCGATGAACTCTGCCGCCTGCTCTGGATCAGTAAGGTGCACTTTAGCCTCATCGACACTGATGTCTTCCTCCACACCCCCAAGCTGACCCAACTCGGCTTCAACACTGATTCCTCGATCGTGTGCCCTCTCGACCACGCGCTTCGTGACGGCGATATTCTCCACAAACGGCATATGGCTGGCGTCAATCATAACAGACGAATAGAAACCCGACTCGATACAATCGTAACAGGTTTCCTCATCTCCGTGATCGAGGTGGACGGCAAAGACAGCATCGGTGAACACCTCATCAGCGGCACGGATCATTCCCTCAAGCATCCGCTTGTCCGTATACCTGCGCGCCCCCCTGGAAATCTGCACAATGAACGGTGCTTGGGACTCGATATTGCCACGAAAGAGCCCCATTGTCTGTTCCGCGTTGTTGATGTTATACGCTCCGAGGGCGTATCTCCCATACGCCTGTCCGAACAACTGCTTTGTTGTTACAATCACGTCTTACCCCCTTGAGTAGTGAATGGTCGAAAGCTCCTGTCAGAGTAAGGCTGCGTTCAAACCCGAGCGGGTTTGAACGCAGCACAACAAACCAACAACACCTCAGACCCTCGTTCTGGCCAAAGAACGAGGATACCAGATCATTCGGCGCGCTGGCGCTGCCTCATTGTGACTCTAGTGGGGCTCCCACCACGCATAGACCAGCGCGTCGCCCCCGTGCTCATAGTACTCAACCTTGACCTCGTAGGTGCCGGTCTCCAACCAGTGATCGACACAATGCGTGGTCCCGGCATTCGCGTGCCATTCGTCCAGGATCAGATCACCTCCCACCCAGACACGCGCCCCGTCGTCACTCCTGGCGCAGAAACGGTAGTGATCTGTCTTGAAATGTGCCTTGGTCATCCAGCGGACGGAGAAACCATCCCACCACACTGCATCCATAGGACTGCGCGTGCCCCAATCAAATCCAATGTACGCATCGTGGCGCGTTACAACCGGATCCCCATCTAGATTCTCATTGTTGTAGTATTCGCCAGACCAGCCATCTTCAGATATCGGCGTGACAGTCGCGTTAGGATCAGGGGTGGCAGTTGGCGCTGTCCACGAGACGGCCTTCCACCAGAAATAGACACGTGCGACCTGGTTACGCTCATAGTATTCCACCTTGATGGTATGATCGCCAGCCGACATATCCAAGTCCTTCGTATACAGACGGTAGCCGCCATCGCGCCAACTGCTAATGATGAGTTCATCATCGACATAGACGCGGACACCATCATCTATCTTTGTATAGAAGCGATAGGTGCCCTCATCAAAGTAAAAGGTCCCCGTCCACCGTATGGAAAAGTTGTTTGAAGGCATTCCCCCGGCAGGTGGTCCCCAATCCCAGTCAAAGTTGATCCCTTCATCTTCACGTGTGAGATAGGCCGACCCCGTCAGCGAGACGTTGTCATAATACTCGCCCGACCAAGGTCCCGGCCACGAACCTGGCATCGTTGGCTGTGGTTGGGGCTTTACAGGGGGTGTCGTTCCTGGGATGACAAGCCGCTGTCCCACGTAAATGTAGTTCAAATTGGTGATACCGTTGGCCCGAGCGATGGCCCAGGCATCCACTCCGTAACGCAGTGCGATATGCAGCAGTGTCTCACCAGCCTGCACTACGTGGACCCTACCTGCCGCCCCCCCACTCGGAATCGAAAGCCGCTGTCCCACATAGATACGGTTGGGATTAGTGATTCCGTTGGCGTTGGCGATGGTCCACATACTCACCCCATAGCGGCGCGCGATGCTATACAATGTCTCGCCCCGTTGTACGACGTGAATAACACTACCTCTGCTTGACGATGCCGATGCTGGCAGAACGCCGACCAGCACTACCAATGTTGCCACAACGCATGCGATGGTAAGCCATCTCCTGTGCATCTCACACCTCCTTATGCTTAGGCACACCGTTGAACTACGGCCAGTCAGCGTGATTGGCAAATGCTCCACGCTCGACTCCTATAATACTCAACATTTCCGCTTATGTCAAATCCTCTTGCAGGGGCACGTCGCCACGATTCTCTCAGAGAATCAAACACTAGGGGATCTTGACCATCGCACGCTCGACGAGCGGAGTCACGGTGCCCGTGATATCTAGATCTAGTGCACGCACAAACGCCTCGTATGCTCTTTCAGGATCGCCACGTGCCACCCACAGCAAACCCATGTGGTAGTGAGCGGACGCCAAACCCGGATCAAGCGCAACAGCCCGATCCAGACTGTCGTATGCGGTATCATAATCATCTGCTTGCAAAGCTGCCCAACCTCGCAGGTCGTGAGCATGCGCATCATTGGGAGCAAGCTCGACCAATTCCGTTACAGCCTCGACACTTCGACTATCAGCGCCCACATTGTGGCCAAGATAGAATCGAGCCAGAACCTGCCACAGTGCAGGATCATCAGGCTGCAGAGAGACTGCCTGCTGAAGCCAGATTTCCGCCGCCACGTAGCGTCCTTCTGTAACCCAAGTCTGACCGATCTCCACGCAGATGCCCGGGTTCTCAGGATCCAGATCATAGGCGGTTTCATAGTATGCTCGGGCAGCGGGCACATCCCCCAGCCGTTCGCGATGTAACCCTAGAAACACATTGGCTGGGACCGAATCAGGGGCCAGCGCGATAGCTCGACGCAGATGCGGAAGAGCCTGATCCGAGTGCCCCATTTGATCCAGCGCATATCCAAGATAGGCGTGTGCGTCGGCATAGTCCGAGTTCCGAGCGATAGCGTATTCAAAGCAGCGCGTGGACAACGCCCATTCTTGCTCTCCCACAAGTACTTGACCCAATAGGGTGCTGAGGTAGGCCGGGTCATCTGTCGCACTCGATTCTCGAAACACAGCCAGTAACCGCTCTGCTACGCTCGTCCCGGCCTTCGCCAGATGATCTGCGGCAGCGGCAGTGTCGTCAAACGAGATTATCCCCAGTCTCTCTAGCGCCAACGAGTCCGCGGCATCAGTTTGGAGCAACGTCTCATACTCTGCTCTTGCGGCTTCCCACTCCCGCGATTCCACATAGGCGTGGGCAAGAGCGTGGCGCGCGGCTCGTGCCTCTGCTGGGTCACTCCCCGCAAGGAACAACAAGCGTTGGCTGTGCTCGATGACCGCAGGCCAGTCACCCTGTGCTTCGGAGACCGCAAGCCGCAGTCGCGCAAGCTCCGAGGTTTCCGCACCAAGCTGTTCCGCTCTAGACAGGGCATTCGCGGCATCGTCGGTGCGCCCCCAATCCAAGTAGACTCTTGCCAACTTTAGATGGGGAACAGGGTCGTTGGGCTGTAGGCGGGCTGCTTCGCTGTAGGCAGTGACCGCAGCCGTACGCTCGGCTCTGCCGGCGTGCATATCCCCTTGATACACAAGATTGAGGGATGATCCGCGTGGAGAAGCAGGGATAAGACGCAAGATCAGGGCCAGTGTCCCAATGGTCGATGCCAGGACGAAAAACGCAGCCAGCAGCCGGCGATTCCTCACAGTCCCCACACCTCACGTAGTAACAGCGATGACGTATCCCATTCGTTAATTCTACCCAAGTCGCTGTGCTTTGACAACTTCCAGTAACCGGTGTTACAATGGAGCACTGCTGGACCGAAAGTCAGCCAGTACGCACGAGGTGATGATGCGGATGAGCGATATCACAAATGAATCAATCCACAGGAGATAGGCTATGAGAACACACACCCTGATTCGGGTATTCCTATTGGCACTCGTGTTGGTTTCCTGTAGAGCGCTCCCCCAGGAAACCCTTGAGGCCGAGAGTGCTGGTAAACCCGGCCCGACGCCCCAAGTGACCCCGACCAAAGATGCTTTGCCTGAGCCAGATCTGAGTCCCCTCTCACCTCTGCCAACACCATCCGGTAGGGACAGCGACCCGGACAACGCTTTCAAACACCTTCGGACCTACCTGATCCAGATGTACCCGGGCTTTGGGATAGATCAACAAGAGGCATGGACATCGCAAGATATCACCAAGGCTGCACTGATCGGAAGCTCTACGTGGGCCTGGCGGAGCGGCAAGTGGACGCTCGAAATGACCTTCCCAGCCATGCCCGAGCCATCCTACGAGGCTATTCTGTTTCATCAACAGGCTGGTACCGTGTGGCGTGGCACACTGCAGCCCAACGGGCAGATAGAGCCTGTCCACACGCCTCCGTCCCTATCGTTCAGCATAGGAGCAAGTGACCCAGCGATAACGTCCAGCACGGCACAGGACTGGGCCGGCGTAGAGATCTTTACCCAGGATGGCATCATCCATCTGAAACACAACTTGCGGTATGCTTGCTGCGCCGAAATCGAATTGGCCGTAGGTCAGGACGGCAACGTCATCCGCGTGATCGAGACAAATGTGGGGGATATATGTTCCTGTACAACCGGCTACCCCATAATGATGCGTGTAAGAGACCTTCCGCCTGGAGCATACACGGTCGAGGTTTGGGGGGTGCAGTACCACGACGTCCATACGCTCGAATTGTTGGGCCAGGGTGAGGTGACAATACCCTAGCAAGCAAAAGACAGGTTTGGCCTTGTAAAACGGAGCTTTCCTGTTATCATACTCACTATGCCTGCACACACACCACCGGACTCGTCACCGGCTGCTCTTCCCTTGATTCTCATTACCAACGATGATGGCATCAACTCGCCAGGGCTACTAGCAGCGGCACAAGCTGCCCTTCCGTTGGGAGACGTCCTTGTCGTAGCTCCTGCCCGCCAATGGTCTGGTGCAGGCCGGAGTATGCCACATGATGTTTCAGGAGATATCTCTCGGTATCCACTGGAGATCGACGGACGCCCGATCACGGCGTATCAGGTGGACGCCTCACCGGCCCTGGTTGTCATACGCGCCGTGCTTGGGCTGGCACCTCGTCGCCCTTCACTGCTCCTATCCGGCATCAACTATGGCGAAAACATGGGGGCAGATGTCACTGTCTCAGGCACCGTTGGAGCAGCACTCCAGGGAGCGGTTTTGGACATCCCTGCCCTGGCCGTATCGCTCCAGACACCTCAGGAAACTCACGCCAATCCAGCTCACGACACGGATTTCTCCGCCGCTATTCACTTTGCTGGCAAGTTCGCCAAGTGGATGCTAGAGGTGTCTCTGCCCTTTGATGTGGACGTCATCAAGGTAGATGTACCCCAATATGCATCACCGGCAACGCCATGGCGGCTTACGAGGGTCTCGCGTGCTGCCTATTTCGTACCCCGTCCAACAGCACACACTCAGGGCAATCTATCCCCCAGTTCCGCCTCAAGCCAGGCCGATGGAGAGATGGGCTATCAGCAACTATTACACCCCGAACACACCGAGCCGGACTCTGACATATACGCACTGGCAGTAGAGCACGCTGTATCCGTAGCTCCCCTTAGCCTTGACCTCAGCTCTCGGGTCGACTTTGGGGAAATGGAGGCTCTTTTCCACGGCTCAGAGGTGCTTTGACCCATTGGAGCGGTGTGTTATAATGCCCCTCGCTTCCAAGTTTGACGCGAGACGCCTGCCTGGGACTGCACAGGACGAAAACAATGGGAAAACTTGAGCCCACACTCGATGTCTCTGTAGTATTGCCCGTCTACAACGAATCCGACTCCCTGCCTAGACTGATTCCAGAGCTCACAGTTGTACTTGAGCGACTGGATCGCAGTTACGAAATCATCGCTGTGGACGATGGGAGCTCTGACGATAGCATAGATGTACTCCGCCGTCTTCAGGAGCAAGAACCTCGTCTGCGAATCGTCCAGTTCCGTCGGAATTTCGGTCAGACCGCAGCGTTTGCTGCCGGGTTTGACCACTCACGGGGCAAGGTCATCGTCACCCTTGACGCTGACGGCCAGAACAATCCTGCCGACATCCCAATGCTGCTAGAGACGCTCGAAGACGGAGACTATGACCTGGTAAATGGATGGCGGCAAAATCGCAAGGAGCCGTTTCTGACACGGAAACTGCCCTCTATGGTGGCCAATTGGCTTATTGCCACCGCCAGCAATATTCGACTCCACGACCGAGGATGTTCGCTGAAGGCACTCCGCCACGATTTGGTCGAACATATACATCTTTACGGCGAACTGCACCGATTCCTGCCAGAGATCGCCAGCTTGGTTGGGGCGCGTGTTGCTGAAGTACCAGTCAATGATCGTCCACGTGTAGCCGGAAAGTCCAACTACGGCGCTCTGTCCCGTACCCCCCACGTAATACTCGACTTGATCACAGTCTCTTTTCTGCTTAGCTACTCCAATCGCCCGATGCAGCTTTTCGGCACAGTGGGGCTGCTCAGCAGCGGGATAGGCGGGCTTATGCTTACGTATCTGGCAGGCGCCAAGATCATAAACGGTCTACTCTATGGTGAGGAGGCATTCCGCAGCTTTCGCATCGGTACCAACCCGTGGACGATGCTTGCGGTGTTGCTAACGGTGCTGGGTGTCCAGTTCCTAATGATGGGCCTTCTGGGAGAGATACTCACCCGCACCTATCACGAAGCGCAGGAGAAACCCATTTACGTCGTTCGCCGCATTCTGGAAGTACCCAAACTCGAACGCGGACGAGAGTCTGGAGAGAGCATATGAGGCGCGTATTGGTCATTGGGGTCGACGGGGGCACATTTGACCTCATTCACCCCTGGACAGAAGCGGGGGACCTGCCCAACCTGAGGCAGTTGATGGCTGAGGGTGTACACGGTCCTCTAGAGTCTACACTGCCACCTGTCACCGCTCCGGCGTGGACAACCTTCGCTACCGGCAAGAACCCCGGCAAGCACGGCGTATTCGACTTTATCCGGCCAACGGGGGGAGAGTTCGACATGGTCAATGCCACATCCATTCGGGCTCCAACACTCTGGAAGATACTCTCAGAGGCTGGCCGTACCGTCGGAGTGATGAACGTCCCTGTTACCTATCCCCCCAGCAAAGTCAACGGATTTGTCATCGGAGGGATGCTCTCGCCAGTGGGAGGCACTTTTACCTACCCAGCCGACTTGCTGGATCGGTACTCTGATCTCCTAAAGCCCTACCGCATCGCTCCTGGTGTCCAATACAAACCAGGCAAAGAAACTCGATTCGCCGCCGACCTGCTCGATCTGGTTGAAAGGCGGGGAGAGTACGCTCTCCAATTGATGACCGACTTTCCCCACGACTTTTTGATGTTTCACTTCCAGGCGACCGATGTTATGCAACACGCCTTTTGGAAGTTCGTCGACGCCACCCACCCCGACTACGACCAACAAGCGGCCTCTCGCTTTGGCCCAGCCCTCAAACAGATCTACTGCCGCATCGATGACTTTATTGGCCAGATGCTGGATCGAGTTCCCGATGACACCTCGATCGTGGTGATGTCCGATCACGGGTTCGGTTCACTTCATTATGTCGTCAATCTAAACCTATTGTTGTTGGATCAGGGTCTACTCAGTCTGAAACGGGATGTGTGGACCCGCTTCAAGGCCGATCTGTTTCATGCCGGAATCACTCCAGCATCCATCTGGCACCTGATTGAGCAGACGGGCCTGCAGAACTATGTCTGGCAAGTATCCAAATCCACACGCAACAAGGTCGTGAGCAAGTTCCTCTCTTTCGACGACGTTGACTGGTCGCGCACGCTGGCGTACTCCATCGGTCATGTCGGCCAGGTGTTCTTGAACCTACAAGGGCGTGAACCCCAGGGCATCGTTGCCCCTGGTGCAGAATACGAATCCGTGCGCCATCAGGTGATCCAAGCTCTGGAGGACCTTCGCCACCCCGAGACCAACCTGCCCCTCGTGGACAAGGTGGTTTTCAGCGACCAAATCGTCCACGGTCCGTACGCGCAGCGTGGTCCCGATCTCCACGTGGTAATGGATGGTTACCGAACCATCGCGTTCCCGCTCTTTGCCACTGATAATAACATCGTGACACGTCAGATCCGGGGGGATTCGGGCTGTCATCGGCTCCACGGCATCTTTGTCGCATCAGGCCCCGAGATCAGAGCAGGTGTGAAGGTCAAAGACGCACGCATTATGGATCTCGCTCCAACCATCCTGCATCTGATGGGACTGCCTGTACCAGAAGATATGGACGGTCACGTGTTGACTGAGGCACTAACCACTACCCGTCCTATAGAGTACTCCACCATCGGAGCAGCCGACGAGAGTATTGAGGTCGGGCTTTCTCCGGAGGAAACAGCCGAGGTCGAGGATCGTCTCCGCGCCCTCGGTTATCTGGGATGATGAGAGATCTCTGGTTCAAAGGCTCCGATCTCCCATCCTCAAACCCCGGCCCTAGACGTCGGTTGTTCCTGCAAGTCGGCTTCTGGGCACTGGTCGCACTAGGCACTGTCCTCCGCCTTATCCCCATAAACCAGTACGTGACGCCCGATGAGCCAGCCTGGGTATACCGATCCATCCGGTTTGCCGATGCGGTGATGAGCGGTGATTGGGCGGCGATACCCGTGCCAGGACACCCAGGAGTGACCACAATGTGGCTCGGGATTGTGGGGATCACCGTGCGGCGTTGGCTGGCTCCAGTCGAGGGTGCAACTCACTTGAATTGGGTTCGGCGCCTTGCGTGGCTGGCGCCAGAAAATGGAGCCGCATTTCGTCATTTGGCCTTCTTCCTCCCGGCCGGGCGTGCAGTTGTGGCCCTGGTCACTGCACTTGGGCTTATTGTGCTCTTTAAACTCCTTGCGCGTCTTTTTGATCGACGTGTCGCAGTCACGACCATTGGCCTACTAGCCCTCGATCCTTTCCTCATTGGCCACTCGGGACTACTTCACACTGATGCCCTGTTGTCTACCTTTAGCACCCTGACCCTGGTTACAGCTTGCAGCGCGCTACAGGAGCCGGACAAGGTTGCTTGGGCCGCTTTGTCTGGCCTCTTTCTTGGCCTGGCGCTCCTCACAAAGACCTCGGCCGTGATCTTGATCCCTCTCACGTTGTTTATCCTCGCCATCTCCCAGCTCTCGTTCTCTCGGACCATAGATCTAGGACATCAAATACGTCAGCTACCATCGATCATCGAACGATGGGCACTGACGCTCTCTGTCACTCTCCTTACTTGCCTATCCATCTATCCCGCCCTTTGGCACAATCCAATCGAGACACTCAACACAGTTTTCTCGTTCACTGGCAAGCTTGTCGAGATCGCCCCGCGCCCTGTCTTTTTCGCCGGACAGATGACCTATGATCCTGGTCCAGTCTTTTATCCTGTGGTTTTCCTATTCCGCATCTCGCCTGTCGTTCTGTGTGGCCTGGCCCTCGGCTTGACTGTCATACATCGACTCCCGCCACAACGTCGGCTCATCTTCTTACTGCTTCTTGGATACGCAGTCTGCTTCGGCGTGATGATCAGTCTGGGTGCCAAGAAACATGACCGTTACCTGCTACCTGCGCTATCTTCCCTGGCAATCCCCGCAGGCCTTGCCCTGTCGCATTTCTCGGTCAAAACTGCGACCGCTCACGTTCCAGCTATCTTTAGGAACCGACCTATCCGGGATTTGACAGTCACTCTGCTACTTGTCGCTCAACTCGTCCTGTTTCTCCCCTTCATCACCCACCCCTTGACGTTCTTTAACCCGCTTACCGGAGGCCCGTGGCTCGCCGCACGCGTTCTCTCTCCAGATTGGGGGGAGGGGATGGGTGCAGCCGCAAGATGGCTCAACCAATTGCCCGGGGCCGGCCAACTCACGGTCGCAGCTCTATCTGTGCCATCCTTTGCCTCCCTCTTCGAAGGACACACCGTGCATCTAGATCAGGCGACCCAGGCCGACTATGTTGTTGTGGGACCAGACCACTCAACATCTCGGCTTCCTGACCTGCTCACCGATGATCCGGCCTACTCCACCAGAATCGGATTCCTCGACCACGCTGCAGTCTATACCAACAAAGCGCCGACGGAGCAAGCTGTCTATCTCCGTGGACAGGTGAAACCACACGATCTGGTCATCGTCGACGCCGACACACCGCTCCTGCGCCTCTCCACCGGCTCTGGCGCTGCGATCTCTACTGCAGACCTGCCTGACCAATCAAGTATCTCTGCTTTACTTGTCGAATTAAGCCAGGACAAAGCTGATCTGTGGCTCGTCGCTGATCCGGGTGCGGCCCTGATCACCGCCATGCGTACACGCCAGGTCTTGGGAACCATCGCCACCGCAGTCTCTACCGCAACGGTGGCAGGATCAACGATTCTGCGATATACCAACACCAATTCCCAAGAAGTCGCCATCGAGCCGCGACCCTCTACCTTTGGTGACCACCTCACGCTCATTGATACACTTCCACCTCCTGAACCCATTAGTGCCGCCTTTCCGGTTTTCCTGCGATGGCAGATCTCGAATCCGACCCCGACCGATTTGCGTGCTTCGCTCCGTCTTAGAGATGCCAGCGGACACTTGTGGGCAGAGGTAGGGGAGCTTGTCCTCAGTGAAGTCGACTTTCCCACCTCTGCCTGGGAGCCGGGCCAGTGGGCCGACGATGTTCTCACGATGCCGTTGCCGGACCATATCCCACCGGGCATCTATGATGTTGAGATAACGGTCACAGATGACGCTGGCGCGCAGATCGGCGCGTGGGATGCTGACGGCCGATTTCAGGGCGTCAATGTTTCTCTGGAAAGCGTGGAGATTGCACCGCCGGACAAGCCGGTGGGGCTGGCCATGTGCGAGGATGGACGCAATGCGGTCGCTGGTCCGTTTCTGGGCTGCTTGCCAGAATCATCTCCACTGTC
>CAYUIS010000029.1:16754-43193 GCA_964444825.1 uncultured Anaerolineales bacterium
CACCACATGGTCAGCTACAGAGCCACCAGGCATTGACTATCGCGCCCGCATACGACTTCTGGATCCGACCTCCACCCCAGTCCTGGAGCAGATAGTTGATCTGTGCCCCTACTCTACGTCCAATTGGCGAAAGGGTGATACCTTCGAGTCCCGGTATGACGTGCGCCTAGCCCCCCCGCTGCCAGCCAACACTTACACGCTGGCGCTGAACGTACTTGCGTCCGATGATCAACCGCTCTGGGATGAGGACGAGGTGATGATTGATATCGAGGTGCTGCCTCGTGAGCGTCAGTTCCAACTGCCCGCCGATATTGGCCACCCACTTCATCTAGCATTGGGCAACAGTGCCCATCTACGGGGATTCGATCTACATCCAACGCACATCGCACCAGGAGATGCTCTGCCACTCACACTCTACTGGCAGGCCAGTGGACCCACGGACCTGAGCTACACAGTGTTTGTTCATCTTGTGGGTCCTGATGGTCTCTTGTATGGCCAGGTAGACCAGATCCCTGGCGGCGGATCCGCTCCCACGACCAGTTGGGCTCCGGACCAGGTTATAATGGACAAGATCAGGTTGCCCGTGGATTCTGACGCACCTGGAGGTGCGTACTCTATCGCCCTCGGCATGTACGACGCTGTCACCGGCGCTCGGTCACCGATCGTTGACGACTCCGGTCGGCTCCTGCCCAATGACCAAGTTATCTTACCCATCGAAATCACCGTCGCCGGAGGCTCAGAATGACCAGGTCTCAAGGCATCCCTCGTAATCCCTACCAGTCCACCGGGCTCTTTGTGTTGGCCGTTCTCTTGCTGTGTGCGGTCGCTGTTACCCCGCTGCTCAGGGCTGACACCCCGTGCAGCCATGACGGCGCCTTCCACTATTATCGTGTTGTGGCGATGCAGCACGCCCTGGGCAATGGCATACTGTTCACCCGTTACCTGCCCGACCTAGCTTTTGGCTATGGCTATCCGTTCTTTAATTATCGCGCCGCCCTGTCGTACTACGCCGCTTTGGCGCTCCACCTAACCGGTCTCACTCTACCCATTTCTCTCAATCTGGTCTACGTCCTGAGCATCGCCAGTTCCGCCCTCTTTGCCTACCTGCTCGCCAGAGACCTGTTTGGCCCTCAGGCTGGTATCGTCGCCGCCATAGCCTACGCCTATGCACCATACCAGTTCCTGGATGCGCTTCTTCGGGCGAATGCCCCCGAATCAGTCGCTCTGCCGCTGTTGCCATTGATTCTGTGGGCCTTCCGTCGCCTAGCCCTTGAAGGGAAACGCCGCTGGTTTCTGCTGAGCATTGGGTCCTTGGCCATCCTGCTTCTGAGCCACAACATCTCCAGTCTGCTGTTCGTACCCTTTCTCGTCTTTTACCTGCTCACCTTGTGGCTAGTATACCGCGAAGGCTTTCACGGGATAGCTGTAGGTGGCGCCCTTGCCCTGGGTATGGGCCTGACCGCCTTCTTTTGGGCGCCTGCCCTTATGGAGCGGGACTATGTCCAACTCCATATGTCCCACATCACCCGCAACAATGACTTTCACTATAACTTTCTCACCTTGAAAGAGATATTCGCGTCACCTGAAGCAGTAGATACTTCGCTGATGAACCCACCGATGCGCATCCACCTGGGCTTGGCTCAAGCCATACTGGCAGGCCTCGGGTTCACCATCGGAGTGATTCGCTTGTGCGACCCGGAAGTACGGGCGACACTCATCTTTCTCGCGGGCGTCACTTTGGCAATGCTCGGGATGAGCACTCGGGCTTCCCTGTGGATGTGGGAGCACATTCCCCTCTTGCCCTTTGTGCAATTTCCCTGGCGACTGGTGGGCCGTGCTATCCTACCAGTCTCCCTGCTGGCCGGCGCCCTCGTGCCTGCGGCTTCCACTCTCGGCCGACTCAAGTCCCCCCCCACCCTTTCTATCTCACATGTCACGGCCTTCATGTCTGTCGCCTTGATCATACTATCGGCCTTGCCACTCACATACCCACCCCAGGGGTATTGCAGTAACGCTCCATATCCTACCATCGTTGATACCTTTACCTACGAACGTCAATCTAGACTGGTAGGCGTCGACCCTGAGGGCTCCTATTTCCCTGTGTGGGTCAAGCAAAGACCCAGGACCGGTTCGCCGTTGGAGCAACAATACGAAACCGGCAGCACCGTGACTCGCTTTGACGAGACTACCCTGCCAGCAGGGTCAGAGATCGTTGAGGCAACGTACGGCCCGAACAAGGCTGACCTCATCATCGACACGCCTGCCGCCTTTCACGCCCGCTATATGACCTTCTACTTCCCCGGCTGGCAAGTGACGATCGACGGGCAGTCGGTCCACGTAGGCGCTACCGATCCAGAGGGCCTCATCACTTTCGGCGTGCCCGCCGGCACCCATACAATCTCGGTCCGATTCGGCCCAACCACCGTCCGCACGGCCGTCAGTCTAGTCTCCATCCTGAGCCTTGCTGTGCTCAGTGTTCTTTTTCTCCGGTATCCTCCCGTGAGCCAGTCAGCCAATTGGCACATCACGGAATTTGTGGATCATCCCTCCGTCATCGAACGCCGGGCTTTGCCGATTGCCTGCTGCTTTTTGGCCATTGTCCTACTGGTGCTAAAGCTCTTCGTGGTAGACGAGGTCTATACCATCTTCCGCCGCCCCACTCTCCAGGCGGATGGCACACTGGCTAGCGTTGAGCACGCGATGAATCAGGCGTATGACGATGGCATAAGCCTGATTGGCTACGACCGAGACCGCACCACTATGACTGCTGACAGCGAATTGGGCATAGATCTCTACTGGACACGCTACAACCAGCCGTCCGCTCACTATCAGACAGTCATCCATCTGATCGGACCTGATCAGATACGCTGGAGTCTGCCGGATACAGCCCGACCGCGGGGCTATGCCGACTATCCGCCCAACTATTCGTGGGTTCCAGACCATTACGCTGTTGACAGCCACCAGGTTATGCCACTGCCTGGTACACCACCCGGCACTTATGATATCGTGCTGACAACCTTTGATCGCGAGACGCTCGCTCCGCTGTCCGTGTTGAACGAACAAGGCCAACCCGCTGCTCCTGAACTGATCCTAGGACAGGTTACGCTGGTTGCACCTACGCGGCCGCCCGAGCTTACTTCACTAGGGATTCGACGTCCGCTTGAGATTCCTCTCGGCCCGCTCACTTTGCTAGGTGTCGACTTTGATCGGATGGAAGCCGCACCAGGTGATCCGGTCTTTCTCACCACTTTCTGGCGTGTGGATCAGCAACCACTGCAGGATTTAGATATAGGTATGACTATCTCTCTGCTGGCCTCCGACGGCGTGGCAGCCGCAGAGTTCGAACGCCCACCCACCGCCGAATGGCATACCACGTCCACCTGGACATCTGGTGAGGTCTGGCGTGGTCAACACCCTCTCCGACTCCCGGCATATCTGGAGGATGGCGAATACACCTGGCATCTCACTCTGGAGCCAATGGCCAACATCCCCAATAGCCAAGCTTCGACAGATCTGGAGTCTACGATCCGCGTCAGCGCGCCTTCTCACAGCTTTATGGCGCCATCGGTCGATATCCAGGTGGACACACGGCTGGGCGATGTTGCCACGCTGATGGGGGCTCAACTTGAAGCTGACAATGACAATCTACGCGCTGGCTCACCTGTTGGCGTCACCCTGGTCTGGCGTGTTGAGAAAACACCCTCGGTCTCTTTTCACGTCTTTGTGCACCTGCTTGATCCGGACGGGAACCTGCTCGCTCAGTCGGATGGAATTCCCGCCGAATGGTCACGCCCCACCACCGGGTGGCTACCCGGTGAGTACATTTCCGACGCGCACGTGCTCACGATCCCATCCGACACCCAACCAGGCAACTACCACCTCGCAGTTGGCCTGTATACTCCTGGCGATGCACGGCTTACCACCCCTAATGGCTCCACTGCGATATCCCTCACTACGATCACGGTAAACGGCAGATGAGCAAGCATACCCTTCGGCGTATCAAGTTCGCAGCGGGGATTGTGTGCGCGCTGGCCATTGGCCTGACGACGTTCCCATCTCCCCTGCAACTCTCGCAGCGGTTGCTGGGCAAATCCATTGACTCTTGGATCTTTTGTTGGAATGACTGGTGGATTGAGCGTGCCCTTTCCGAGCTAAAGGGTCAGCCCTCTCGGAACGCAGGACAATGACTATACATTCAAGGGATAGCAGCCGACTCTCCAATCTGTCAATGGCCCTTCATTGTCTGTCGTTGGCCATCCTCCTTTTCCCCGCCATCCAACCACTCCTCACTGCGGACTTTACGTGCGGCTATGACAACACGTTCCACCTATGGCGAGCTGTGGAGACCGCAAACCTGCTTGGACGTGGGATTGTTTTCAGTCGCTGGGCACCCAATATGGCCCACGGCTACGGTTATCCTCTGTTCAACTTTGCCGCTCCTGGCTCGACATACGGTCCCGCGATTCTCTCCATGCTGGGCCTGCCCTGGTCGTGGGCGCTGAATATCGCCTTTGCCGTGGGCTGGATCCTCTCGGCTTTTGCAATGTACCTCTTTGCCAGCGATATCCTGGGCCGTAGCGGAGGGACGATTGCCGCCGTCCTCTATACCTATGCTCCATTCCACGCATATGACGTCTTATACCGAGGAAGCCTCTCGCAGGCCAGTGCGTGGTTTCTCCCTCCTCTGATACTCTGGGCCCTCCGTCGCTCCGACCGCCGGATCGGTTTTGCCACATGTGCAATCGGTTTCGCTGGATTGGTTCTGACGCACAATGCCTTTGCACTTTTGTTCGCCCCGCTCCTCTTGGGCTATGCGCTTGTCATGGGATATCAACACAGCCGCAGAGCGGCTGCGTATAGCGCAGCCGCACTTCTGATGGGCCTTGGACTGAGTGCTTTCTTCTGGTTTCCAGCTCTGGCGGAACTCGGTTTTGTCCACAGCGAACGACTGACTGGGGCTTGGGTGTTCGAGTACGCCAACAACTATCTCCCCATCGAACAGCTTTTCGCTCCACCGCGCACCGCCGACGTTGCCTTGATCAACGACTGGCCACCGCGAGGGCTCGGACTGATCCCGGCGCTCTTGGCGGGAATTGGACTCGTCACGGCACTGCGTAATCGCCAGCATCGGTTGCACGCAGCCTTTTTCGCTCCAGCTCTTGTCGTCTGTCTGTTCCTAACTCTACCAATCTCACGGCCACTTTGGAACGCCCTGCCGCTCTTGCAGCGAGTCCAGTTTCCCTGGCGATTGGTCGGCCCCGCAACCCTCTGTGCCGCCGTCTTGGCCGGTGCCAGCCTGACGCGTGATCGGTCGGCCGGTCACCCGATTGCCACTGGTGTCGCGTCTCTCCTGCTCGTCGGACTGCTGATCTTTGGTCATCTGGGGTGGTTCTACCCCCGCCACTGTCCCCCTCCTGGTGATATCTCAACTGCTGGGATGATCGACTGGGAACGGGCTACTGGCACACTGGGAAGTACAGCCAAGGGCGAGTATCTGCCCATCTGGGTCGATCACATGCCTGATGACGACCATACACCAAGTATTGATGAGTCTGATACCGAGAGGCTTATCCCGCGCCTGCCGGCCCAGAGTCTGCCAGAGGGAACACTCATTCCAGACGCCGAGTACGGTCCAACGGAATCCACTATTGAACTGGATACTCCTGTCTCCTTCGAAGCTCGCTATCGGTCTTTCTACTACCCGGGCTGGCGTGTCACCATAGACGGCAACCCTGTCACGGTGGGACCCACGGAGACCCACGGCCTCTTGGGATTCCACGTCCCGTCAGGCCAGCATACGATCCACGTTTGTTTCGGAGAAACGGCACTTCGGCTAGCATCTGACGTCGTATCTTTGTTCAGCTTGGGCGTCCTTGCTACAATCCTGCTCGCTCATCCATTCGACCACTCCTTTTATCACACAAGGCACCGATCAGACCTCGCACCCGTGTTGTCCGTCATAGCTGCTATTCTGATCGTCACCTGCAAGGTCACCATCCTCGACCGGGTGGACAATCCGATCCGACGCTCCAATCTGCTGGACGGTCATCTACAATACGCGGACGTGTCTGCGGAGGTTACGTTCGGTGATGAGTTTGTCTTGCTGGGCCACGATGCACTTCCGCAGAGCGTAGTCAGTGGGGAGCGCATCAGGGTGAACACCTTTTGGCGTGCGCTTCAGCCCGGCGGTGCCGATTATGGCGTCACCATCAACATCGTGGACACACAGGGCTACCATTGGAGCGGCCCTGACGTCCGTCCAAGTCGCTGGCATCGCGTCCCGCCCCCGGTACAGGAGTGGTCACCCAGCCACTATGCCTCGATTGATCTGGATGCGCCGCTCCTGGCCGGCACTCCGCCGGGCACCTATGGGGTAGAGGCCGTTGTGTTCGACCGGGACACACTGATTCCTCTGACCGCTTATGACGCCAGTATGCGCGCCCTTGGTCCCTCGTTGCTACTTGGTCACGTCACCGTGCTTCCTGCCACCAAGCCCAGCGAGCCCGACTCACTGGATATTCAACACCGTCTCGAAAGCCGACTCGGCCCTCTCACACTCCTTGGTGCTGACTTTGATCGTGACCAGGCTGCTCCTGGCGACCCGATGCTTTTCACTGTCTTCTGGCACGTGGACCAGCAGCCAAGTCCGGGTTCTGACCTGACCCTACGTCTGACGCTCCTGAATCCTGACGGATCTGTTGCTGCTACGTTCGATCTCCCGCCGACCACCGGGTGGCATCCCACATCCATTTGGAAACCGGGTCAAATCTGGCGAGGACAGCATCTCATTCACCTGCCTGCCGATCTGGACAGCGGTGACCACACCTGGCGAGTGAGTCTGGAACCAATCCAACAGTCCACATCCCTCCCATCGCTGACACACATCACCGCCCCGCTGCGCGTCCTGACCCCACCTCCCATCGACTCAGAAATCGGTGTTCGTCTGGGCGACTATACCATTTTGGGTATCAATGTTGAGCCTGGCACCTCGGATCTGATCCCTGGCACTCCCGTCACCGTTCGTCTTGTCTGGCACGCTGAGCAGGAGACTCGCACTTCCTACCACGTCTTCCTCCACCTCCTTGATTCCGATGGCAGGTTGATCGCCCAGTCTGACGGTATACCGGCCAACTGGACACGACCCACAACAGGCTGGTTGCCAGGCGAGTACATTACCGACGAGCGAGTGCTAACCATTCCACCTGATGTAGATGAGGGACAGTATACCCTTCTCACCGGTATGTATATTCCCGGCGCAGAAAGGCTCACCACATCTGCCGGCGAAGACGCTGTGCGACTAGCTACACTCACAGTGGAGACCCAATGAGCAGACTTTGGCGTTTGTCATCCCTGATTCTGGTCTGTTATCTGTTGCTGACGGTAGTGATGACCTGGCCAGTCGCCGCTCACCCAGGCACACATCTACCCGGAGGTTCCGTTGATCTATGGTCACACCAGTGGACATTCTGGTGGATCAAGCGTTGTTTCGAAAACAGACAGAATCCATTTTACACCTCGCTCCTGTTCCATCCCGTTGGTGTCTCGCTGGCAAACCACAATATCGCCTGGATCAACATTGCCCTCTGGCTCCCCTTGCAGGCCATAGTCGGAAGCACCACTGCATACAGCCTGATCTTTATGGCGGTATTTGCGTTGAATGGCTTTGCCGTTTTTCTGCTGGCTCACAGAGTCACAAGCTCCCTCCCCGCCGCTTTCATCGGAGGATTGGTCTATGGTTTCTGGCCCTACATTCTGTCCCACTACGGACAACCCAACATGATGATGGCCTGTTGGCTCCCCCTGGCCCTCCTCTTCCTGCAACGCACGCTCGATCAAGGCCGGAAACGGGACGCCCTCCTAGCAGCGATCTTTCTGGCTTTAACGGGAGTAGGCCGCTGGCAGATGTTGGTGATGGGAAGTTTTTTGATCGGCCTTTATACTCTCTACAGAGTGCTAGGAGAAAGGGCCTGCAGAAACAGACGCAGCTTGGGGCTACTGGTCCTGATAGTCGTCGCAGCAGGCACACTGATGCTCCCGCTCGCGGCCCCTGTAGCTGTCGCTCAGCTAGGTCGGCAATACCCGGAGGATCTGTTCATAGGCGACCAAACCAAAGGACAGACAGATTTACTGGCCTATGTGCTTCCCAGCCGTAACCATCCCTTATGGAGCGATGCTCTCCTGCGAGTCTATGAGAACTTTGTCGACAACAAGGTCTATGTTGCCTTTCTGGGATACACTACCCTCGCGCTCGCACTGTACGGCACTGTGAAGAACTGGAAACAGGCACGCTTCTGGTTGGTGGCCGCGCTTATGTACATTGTCTTGGCTCTCGGCCCTCAACTCCGCGTCAATGGGCAGCTCTATTCACAGATTCCAATGCCATACCGGCTGATAGACAACGTGCCGCTGATTCAGCTTGTCCGTAACCCTGATCGCTTCAATGTAATACTGGGGCTCCCTGTGGGGATGCTCGTGGCGCTGGGCACGGAAGCCTTGCTTCGCAGCCGACTCCTGAGCCGACAACCGATTCTGGTGGTGTCTGGACTATGTGTGTTGATCCTACGCGAGTTCAGTCTCATTCCATATCCTACAGCATCCACCTTCACGCCAGCCTGGTACAGCCAACTTGCTCAAGAACCAGGAAGCTTTGCCGTGCTGGATCTGCCTATGCAACCCGAGACTTTCGATAAACACTACATGTTCTATCAGATCACTCACGGCAAGCCACTGGTGGAAGGGAAGGTATCCCGTCCACCACGGGAGGCATTTTCGTTCATAGACAGTGTCGCTTTTCTAAGCGAGCTGAAAAAAGACAACACGATGGATACCAGTATCGTGAATGTATCCCACTGTTTGCGAGCCTTGGCCAACACAGACATCCGGTATATCATCATTCACAAGAATCTGGCTAGCCCTGGACAACTGGCTGCTTGGAGGGACTGGCTGACCTTCGAACCAAGATATGAGGGGCCAGACCTGCTCATCTATTCCACTGATCCTCGACTCGACTCTGACTACTCGCTCGCTCACCGGCTGACTGATGAGATTGGGATCATTCGGGCAACTATTGAGCCATCCAGCACTATTCAAGGAGCGCTCGCGCACATAGATGTTCGATGGGGAAGCACGACTGCCCCGGGTCAAGACTATGATGTTTGCTTCAGCATGACGAATCGAACCCTCACAGGCGATTCAGCTCAGTCAGATTGTTGGCCACTCTCCCCACCTTGGCCTACGTCCTACTGGAGGGCCGAGGAGATCGTAAAAGGCACCTACGCACTCCACATTGACCAATCACTGAGGCCAGGAAGCTACTCATTGGTCTCCGAACTGAGAGATCCCACAACCCATAGGATGTTTGGTGATCCTGTCACCTGGGGACACATAGAGGTAGAACCACTGCAACCAGCATTCCCGCTGCAGGCGACGTGGGCAGGCGCGATTCTCCTCCACGGATTCGACCTACAGCAATCGATCGAATCTCTGGAGTTAACCGCCTATTGGCAGGCCCTGCAAGAAATGGATATCTCGTATAAGGTGTTTGTGCACCTGATTGACTCAGCTAGCGGCAGACCTGTAGTCCAAGATGACGCAGTACCACGCCGCTGGACATACCCAACCACTGAGTGGACACGGAACGAAGTAGTGGATGATACGATTCTCCTGCCGCTCGACGGAGTACCACGGGGCCGATACGACCTGGTGATCGGACTATACGACCCGGCAACAGGAGAGCGGTTACCTGCTTTCTCTGCTCAGGGTAGCCGGTACTCGGACGATGCTGTGCCTTTGACTATGGTGCAGCACTAGAGAGGCGAGCCGAGGACTGTCGCAATGGCCACATCCCTAGCTGCAACTCTGCGCAGCCGCGTCAGGTCAACCACCACGATTCACTGGTCACTCATCATCGGCCTGATCCTGGCCTTTGCTCTCCGCCTCTACCGGCTAGATGCCCAAAGCATCTGGGTTGATGAAGGCATCAGCCTTCACATGGCTACTTCCACCCTGGGCGAAATCGTCGCCAACCGAGCAGCCAACATCCATCCTCCTTTGTATTTCTTTCTGCTCAAAGGCTGGCTTGCACTGACAGGCGTCAACACCTGGACTGCACGCTTCCTGTCGGTGATGGCAAGTCTCTTGCAGGTGGCCACCATCTACGCGGTCACACGTCGTTGGTTAGGCAAGTCCACTGCCCAAGTCGCCGCCCTGCTCACCGCTCTTTCTCCCCTGTCCGTCATCTATTCTCAGGAGATTCGCGCTTATGCGGTCCTCCCCTTGATATACCTAGCTCTCATAAACATCACCTACAAGCTCCTGGCCCCACTCCCAGGCGCGAACATAACGCCGGAGGGAATCAAGCCCCGCCCTCACCATTCGCCTACCTGGCTGCTCCTCGGCGCATATGAGGTGATTGGACTCCACCTGCACTATACCACCATCTTCCTGATAGCCTACGTAGGCGGTTGGTCACTCCTGAGTTTCTGGCGCGGAAAACATTGGGCAGACCTGCGCCGTTGGCTGATCACACAGCTATTGGTGGGACTTGCCAGCCTTCCCTGGTTGATTGCGACCCTGGCCCACTGGACTGCCGTCCAGGCTGAGGCAACGGCAGGTACAGCCCTGGCTCAACCTCCTCCGCTGGACTATCTGCTTGCCCAGATCTGGGTCTTTCACCTCACAGGTCGGGCCGGTGCCCTGGGCCGCCCCGCAATGCGGTTCGCGTCAGGTCCCATCCTCCTGGCTCTGATTGTGCTACTGCTCTTCAGGCTCATCTATCCCAACACCCGCCGAACGACATCACGGCTGGTGATTCAATGGCTCCTTCCGCTGAGTGCTGCCCTCCTCGTCTGGATCATCCGCCCTTACTCCCATCCCCGCTACATCTTCTTATTCACCCCCGGCTTGACCATCCTAGCTGCCTATCTCGTTTGTCCAGGCTCCACACCTCAGATCCCCCCATGTTTCAAGCACTGGGCCCTACGTCACGCGTTTCTCGTTTCGCACATTCTGCTAGCAGCCTGTCTGGGACTGACTTCTCTCTTGAGTCTAGCAAGCTATTTCTTCGACCCAGCAGTTGCCAAGGACGATGTCCGGGGCGTAGCTCGTTATCTTGAACAAGAGGCGAAACCCGATGAGCTGATCCTGATCCCCGACGGAGATTGGTCTCTTACCTTTGTCTATCAGGGCACAACTCCCATAGAGATGCCCGGTGTAGCCAGTGAAGAGAACATGTGGGCTGACCTGGCACTCTGGACGGCCCATCACCGGCGGGTCTTTGTGATGAGCTACAAACACGGAATAGGCGGAGATCAACGGGAGATTGTCCCATTTGCACTGGAAACAGCAGGGACTCTCCATGCACGCCACAGTTTCGAGAACATACTCATACGTCGATATCAGCTTGACCACTCAGTCGAGCCGCCTGTGATGTTGCCGATCGACGCCGACTTTGACTCTCTGAGGCTAATCCAAGCTTGGGTCGAGAGCGAACCACCAGCAGACACAGCTCTCACGGTAGCACTCCGCTGGCACCTAAAGGAACCTGCTGGCGAACGCTACGGTCTGACGCTCCGTATGCTGGATATTGACGGGTGGCCAATAACTGTCCACGACAGCCTTCTTCTCGACGAGCACGTCTATCCCACTGACCGCTGGTCGGCAGGTCAGGAAACAACGACCTATCATATTCTGCCCATCCCACCGGGCACTCCTCCGTTGACCTATACACTGAGCATCGGCCTTTACGAGCAAACAGGGGATGGCATACATCCGCTGGATTTGCTGAATAACCAAGGCATACCCCAAGGGCAATCACTGAACGTGGCTACCGTGCTCCTAGAGCGACCTATAGGGCTAACTGGTAATCCCTACGGACTGTTGAGCGCTCCACCACTTTCACAGCCAGTGAATCTAGCCGAAGGCTTGGAGTTTCTTGGAGCAGAGATTGACCGCCCTGTGCTCAGTCCAGGCAGCTCTCTCTTCGTCACCCTCTACTGGCAAGCGGCCCGCTCACCCCTCCCGGACCTGCGCCCCAGGCTTGCCCTGGTACAGGCAGGCCAAGAACTGGACGCCGTCGAATCTGCGCCTGCACTGGGTCGCTATCCGACTGACCTGTGGCAGGCGAACGAACAGGTCATCGAACATCGGCGTCTGACGGCGCCCTCCACCATCGCAGAAGATGTTGCGGACGTTGTGCTCACCTTAGGAGACCGCCGCCTGAAGCTGGGACAGGTCGAGATCAATCCAGTTGAACACGTTTTTGCCCCACCAACCATTGCGAATCCGCTAGATATCCGCTTCGGCCGGGTGGCCCGGCTGATCGGCTATGATCTACCGTCCCAGGCATTCACTACTGAACGACCAATCACCATCACTCTATATTGGCAGGCGCTGGGAAATGTGAGCGATGCGGATTACACGGTCTTCACTCATATCCTGGCCTCCGACGGACACCTGGTGGGTCAGCACGACAGTCCACCCGCCAAAGGTGCCCGTCCCACCCTTGGCTGGATTCCTGGCGAGATCATCGCCGATCAACATCCGATGACCTTTCGTGAATCCTACGAGGGCCCAGCTCGTATTGAGGTAGGACTGTACAATCCCACCTCGATGGAGCGCTTACAGACGGAAAGTGGAGGAGGCTCTGTCCTCCTACCCGTAGAATTGACTGTCTTGGAACACTGAAGAGCACCAAATGCGCCGATTCCATAGTTCCAAACTCGCCGTGTTGACCCTGCTGTTGATCACAGCGTGGATTTATGCCCCTGCCTTGGACTTTGGCTTCATCTGGGATGACCCCCTCTGGTATGGTCGCGTAGTAGGAAAGTCAGTCTGGGAACTCATCCAACCGATGCCTGACTACCACTTCTATCGGCCAGGAACGATGCTCTACTATCGCCTCTTCCTGACCTCCGACAGTGCCTACGTTCCTCCCCTGTTGCACGCTGCCCAGATCGGGTGGCATTTGCTCAATATCGCCCTTATCTACGCACTAAACCGTCGCCTGGGGCTAGGTAACTGGGTAGCTGTAGCTATAGCAGGATTGGTGGCCTTATTCCCATTCTCGTACCAGGCAGTGGCATGGGCCGCCCCTCAACAGCCGTTGGTAATGGCTCTACAGACTGGCGCATGGCTGACATACATCGAAGCTCGCCGACACCAAGCAAACCGTAATCTGGCTGTTAGCCTCAGCCTGCTGCTTTTCCTGGTCGCCCTCACCGTCCAAGAAAGCACAGTGGCCCTTTCCGGCCTGCCCCTAATCATTGAGTGGGTGCGCCACCGACAAGGTGCTGGCAGAGCGGGCTGGTGGCTGGCATTAGCCTATCCCATCATCGCTGGTGGATTTGGGCTGATGTGGCTCCAAATCCCCCGTGAGGTCGGCTACACCACCCTGATCTTTGACAATTCTGTGGTGCTCTACCTTTTTCAGGGCTTCGTATTCCCGTTACTCGGCCGACCGGCCGGTTATGGCCCTGGTTATGCTATCTCGCCAGGAGCGCTGCTACTGCTGATCGGACTGGTCATCGGCGCACTTCTCGTCGCCGCGTGGTGCGCCGGGCGAGGACGGCTGGCGCTGTTCGGGCTGACCTGGGCACTCCTAGGGATTGCACCCTCTGCTGCAGGGCTGCGGTACAGTTACGTGCGCCTTGCGTCCCGGCTACTCTATTACTCTAGCGCTGGCGTGGCGCTGTTGTGGACCTGTGCACTCTTGCCGAGAGTAGTTCCAAAGACCCGAGGAAATGGACTCAGCCGTCCCACTTGCGTGAAGAGTCTCTTGTCTTCCCGCCGTCTGTGGCAAGTCGGTGGAATTATCCTGGTCGCCCTCATGTTCATACAGAGCTATCTGCTGTTGATCGACTTTCGCAGGATGTACACGATCGGTGTCACCCATCTGCACCAACTGAACCAAGCCGTCCAGGCCAAAGTCCGTGCCGGAGACCTCCACCTACTCTTCGTCAACTTTCCTGACCGTTACGCTCCCAAGCGCCCTCCTTACCCACTGGGCTACTGGGGGGTAACCCTGGCTCCCGTTTCCGTGGACTTGGGAGCTTTTCCTGCCGCTGCCATTGGACAGCATCCCTACACCGTCGAGCGCAGAATGCCATCGATCGATTTCGACGCGCGTGAGGCAGGGCCCTATCAGATCGACATGCGGGGAGAAATCACGTCGCCCGACGAACTCTATCAACTGGCCCACCAAGTTGACTCAGTTTACCTGTCACGTTACTCCCCAGATGGCACCGTGGCACTAGAATGGGCCGGCGCTGTCACCACCACTCCATCCACCCCATCCTGCCAATTAGCGCGGTTTGGACAGACGATTTGCCTTCAAGAATCCCAGATTGATCGCCAGCCCGGTCGCCTGAGTCTCACCTTGACCTGGCTAAGCCTGTCGTCGGCGCAACCTCACGATACCATCTTTGCCCACGTGGGCACAGCCGATCAGCCGCCTATCGCCCAATCCGACGACGATGCTTGTTTGGGCCTGCTCCCTATGAGCACTTGGCTACCTGGCGACGTCATCCGGGAACAACGGATCATCTCGCTTCCAGATCCAGTTGAACCTGCCCAGTATGAGATACGACTCGGGGTCTACAATAGGGCCAGCGGTGCGCGCCTGACGGCAGCATTACCCGACGGTCAGCCGTTGGAGGATGATGTGATCGTGGTCGGACGCTCTCGCTAGATACAGCACGCTGATTCCTGCAACGCTTCGACTCTCATCGCGCCTTTGACTTCCGCACAGGATGGGAATATACTAACAGCCCAGTCAAACCAACCGCACTATCTGCGGGCAACCGTACCCCAAAGGAGCTTCAACGAATGAAACGCTCAACCACATTCGCTCGTTTTCTAGGATGGAACCTGGCTCTGATCCTGTTCTGGGTGCTGCTCACAGCGCCGGTGGAAGCGGGCTCCCGCTGGCCGCCCCAGAGAGCGGTCGGCACCGCCCCGGGAGACTCCGATCCCGCCTCTCCACTCGTCGCTGCCCCCACCCTCCAATGGCACACCTTTATGGGCGGCTCAAACAACGAGTGGGGTAAGGGCATCGCGATGGATGGGGGCGGCAACGCCTACGTCACCGGCTTTAGCTACGCCACCTGGGGCACGCCGGTGAACGCCCACGCAGGGGGAAAGGACGCCTTTATCGCCAAACTGAACCCCAGTGGCGCCCGGCAGTTCCACACCTTCCTGGGATCGGCAGATGATGATGACGGCAACGCTATCGCCGTGGACGGTAGCGGCAACCTATACGTCGCCGGCACGAGCGACACCACCTGGGGTTCGCCCATCGACCCCTTCATTGGGGACTTTCCGAATGGCTTTGTCGCCAAACTGGCAGCGACGGTGCGCTATTGTGGCTGACCTTCCTTGGCGGATCCGCCGCGGATGGTAGCAACGGCCTTGCCCTGGACAAGAACGGCAACGTCTACGTCGTCGGCACGAGCGGTTCTACCTGGGGTTCCCCCTTCGACCCATATCCCGGGGGCTGGTACGCGCCCTATGTGGCCAAGCTGAACCCCAGTGGCGCGCTCCAATGGAACACCTTCTGGGGAGCGGGCGGTCTGGACAGTGGCAGGGACATCGCCGTGGATGGGAGCGGCAATGTGTACGTCACAGGCGACTGCTATGGTACCTGGGGCTCGCCCGTCGTCCCTTATGCAGGGGGCTCCGAGGCTTGTGTGGCCAAACTGAATACCAATGGCGCACGCCAGTGGAACACCTTCCTGGGATCGGCAGACTCGGACGACAGCTCCGGCATCGCCGTGGATAGGAGTGGTAATGTGTACGTCGTCGGCGAAAGCAGCGCTACCTGGGGCACGCCGGTTCATCCCCGCGGCGCCAACTCTACCTATGACGCCTTTGTTGCCAGTTTGAACGGTAGTGACGGCGTGCGCCAGTGGAACACCTTCTTGGGGTTCTCGAACACGTCCACCCCTAACGGGGTCGCCGTCCACCAGATCGGTTTTGTGTACGTCGTCGGTGACACCAAGGAAGGCGGCGTCTTATCCGACGCCTTTCTGGCCCAGTTTGACGCCAACGGTCTCAGGGAGTGGACCGTCTTCTTGGGAGATACGTACGACCACGACTACGGCCAGGGGGTTGTCCTGGATGAGAGCGCTCACGCCACTGTCGCCGGCTTCAGCTACGATACCTGGGGCTCGCCGGTCAACGGCTACTCTGGGATGAGCGACGCTTTCGCGGCCAGGCTAAAGCTTCCCGCGCAGGGCGACTTGGCGATCACCAAATCCGCCCGACCGCGCGTTGCCTCTCCGGGCTCCACCATCACCTACACCCTCGCCTTCTCCAACCAGGGCTATCTGACCGCCACCGGCGTATTGATCACCGACACCCTGCCCATCACACTGACCAATCTCAAGTCCACCGGGAGCGGTGCCGTTTTCACCCCCACCGGCACTATCTCCTACATCTGGGAGGTACAGGATTTGGGGCCAGGTGCGGGCGGTCTCATCACCATCACGGGCGTTGTCAGCCCGGGCCTGGCGCCCGGGGAGGCTTTTCTGAACACAGCCACGATTGGTAGCACGACGGAGGACAGCTACTCCGACAACAATTCCTGTTCAGCATGGGTACTGATCCCATCCTCCCAGGTCTTTCTACCTGTGGTGACTAGGGATTCTTGACAACGTCAGGTCAGCGATAGGTCGCAGCTCATTCGTACATCTGTCTGGGCTAGCGCGGCTTGGTGCCGTGGAGTGCAAGAAAGGAGCGTAAGAGATGATTGAACAACGTTCTTCCAGTCGTGCGTTTTTGTCCAAGAGAGGGCTCTGGGCGTTCTTTGGAGTTGTGCTTGTCCTCGTGGTGGCAACCATCGTCGTTCTAAGCCTGCTTGGCCCAGCGGTCGGCAACGTATTCAGCACCGTCACCAACGAACTGGTGATATCGTCGCCCTCCACGGGTACCGGCTCCGCCAAGCTCGCCTCGCAGCAGCTTAGCGAGCGTCTGATCATTCGTGAGGGCAACATCTCGATGGTTGTGGAAGACACGCTTGCGGCGAAGGAATCTATCGAGCGCATGGCGGCCGAAATGGCGAGCGAGGATGCTTTCGTCGTCTCCAGCACCGAACTGGGCGGCACGGCCGACCGTTCTCCGCGTATCATCATGGTCCTCCGCATCCCGTCCACCCGCTTTGGCGAGGTGATGGACCGCCTGGCGGCGCTGGCCGTGGAGGTCCAGGAACGCACCGAGACGGCGCAAGATGTCACCGAGGAGTATGTTGATCTTCAGGCCAGGCTGGAGAGCCTCGAGACGGCGCGAACTCGCCTGCTCTCGATCATGGAGGATGCCGAGACCACCGAGGACCTGCTCCGGGCTGAGCAGCAACTGACTCAACGCGAAGCCGAGATCGAGTCGCTCAAGGGGCGGGTTGAATACCTCACTCAATCGGCCCGGCTGTCGAGGATCAGTGTTACGCTGTCGCCCTACATCCTTAGCCAGCCGATTGAGGGCCGCTGGCGGCCTGCCGAAACGGCTCGCGAGGCCCTCGAGGCTCTGGTCAACAGCCTGCAGGGCTTTGGCAAGTTCTTGATCTATTTCGGCATCGTGATCTTGCCCTGGCTCGCTTTCTTTGGGCTGATCGGGTGCGCTGTGGTGCGTTTCGTGCGCCGGCGCCGTCCAGCACATCCCGATACGGAGACCGGGGAACCTCCCTCATCGGCAGAATAGGCTGGCTTCCTATCCTTCCTGTCGCCAGGTGCGCTGCACCTTGAAGACAGGGGTGCGACGCACCTTCCAGCCCGCCACTTTTCTACATGCCATCCCCACCCTCGGGCCCGTTTTCCACCTCCACAGTTCGCTTTTCCTCGTCCACAACCGAGTTATCCACGTCACCGACAGGGTTATCCACAGCTTTGTCCACAGATCCGCTGCCCTGTCTCTCCCTGGTGGAGGAAGCCTGCCCTGAGGCGTTCCCCGAGCATGCCGATGGGCGAAGCGACGGGGCTAGAGGGGGTGAACAGCTCCCCAATACCGCCTCAGCCGCCCCTCCGTGCCCACGTACACCTCTGCCGTGCGACCAAAGACCTCCAGTAGAGTGACCAGATCCTTCCCCGCGGCGATGTAGGACCGCAGATGCACCCGCACGATCCACCCGTCTGGCGATATCGGGTCGATCAGCGGGTCGCTGATCGACTTATCAGGCGCCTCTTCGAGCGCCGCCACCTCCCGATCGAGCCAATCCCGGATCTGGGCATCATCCGATACCGCGTGCTCGTTGCCCATCGCCGCCCGGTACACCAGCTTGTACAGATCGCGCGCCTCGAGCCGGGGATAGCGAGCGGCGTGGTCGGTCAGGATCTCACGGAGATTTCGTTCCTCGAAAACGAGTTTGCTTCCGTCTGCCAGAGTCTCCATACTCAGTCGTTGCTGGGGCAGGAAAGGGGCTCGGCTAGCCCCACGGCTGGGAGGCCAGGAGACCAGGAGCCTAGGAAATCGACACGATCAGCATCACGGCCCGATCAAAGATGGCCTTCGCCTCCACCCGGTCGCTCTCGAACAGACGTTTGAAACTGCGCGCACAGTTGGTGTGGGCTGAGGTGGGTGACGTGAACCCATCTATGAGCTGCTGGGCCTGGGGGTCGGCGCCGCCAGGCGCGGCATCGGCCAGTTTCTCCAACTGGGGAAACAGCGCCACGATGACGACCACCCGCTCCCGCACCAGGTTCTTGCGGGCCGTCACGTCATCCAGCTTGAAGAACTCGATGGTCACCAGCGCCCGGGCTCGACGGTATCCGCTATCGGCCATGGCCTGGGGGGACACGCCGTGAAAGCGTATCAGATCCTCCGGGTCATCGTCAAAGTCGCCGATGGGATAGATCAGGTAGGGTTGTTCCTGCAGCAGGGCCGCCGGGTCGTCGCCGGTCAGGTCGTAATCGCCCGCGATGGGAAAACGATCCCCCTTCAAGTTCGAATTGCAGGGTTTGCAGGATGCCGCATAGTTGAACGGGTGATAGGGCAGCAGACAGTAGCCAGAATCCGCATCGGGGACCGGCGTGGTCTCGATCCCCTGATCCTTCAGCCCCTGGGGTAACGCCCACGCCCGCACGTTGCCCTTGGGCCGAAAGTGCTCCACGTCCTGCTCGCCCCTGCCTAGCTCGACCGACTCCAGCTTCCGCTCGCAGTAGGCGCACTTGGACCCACCCTGAAGCACCATATACACCGGCTTAACCTCACTCCAGATGGAGCTCGACTCCTGGTAGGCACCCTGGGCCCGGAATCTCTCCGTCCGCTCCGCAGCCCTATCCAGCCACGTGGGCGATTCGTCCCGCAGCAGGTCCTCCAGGTCCGCCCGCGAGATGGGGTAGCCGATCACACGCCGGCCTCCATACCCCGGCTCATCTGCTCGAGCAGTTGTTTGGCGGCCTCGGCATCCCCATCCCGGGCCTTGAGGGTCAGCTCCTTGAGCGCGCGGGTCTTTTCGGGGGCCGGGTCGACTCCAGGCCAAAGAAATCGGTCAGCAACACCTGGTCCGCGTCCAGTCCGTACACCGCCTGCGCGATGCGCTGCGCCTGGCTCGCCTGCCCCTCGACCTCGGTCATCACGATGATGTTCATCCACTCCAGCGAACCGACGAGCAAGGGGCTGTGGGAGGTGACGATAAATTGGATATTCGGCAGCGTCCTGCCCAGTGTGTGCAGGACCGTCATCTGCCACTTCGGATGCAGGTGCAGATCGATCTCGTCCACCATCACGATGCCCTTGTTATCGACCAGCCGCTTGTCCTCGGGGCACGTCACACAGACGTGATACAACAGATCGCCCACCCACCCCAGGAACGCACGATAGCCATCCGACAGCGCTGGAAAGGGAATCTCGAGGCCCTGGAGGTCAAACACGTACTCGCCGTCCTCCATCTCACCGCCAAAGGCGTCATATCCGTGGCCCAAGAGGCCGTTGACCAGGTCGACCACCTCCGGGAAACGCGGCGAATCGCGGTGCTCGAACTCGGGCAGCCAGGCGCTCAGCGGGATGAGGGAGTAGGCCTCCTCGAACAGGCTCTGCACGCGCTGTGCCCGTGCAAAGGCCGAGCTCTTGCGGCTAGCCAGATCGACCTGAGATCGCCGCTCCACCCGCCGCGCCGCGCCATAGCCGACGAAGAAAAACGCATCAGAACCGGAGCTGAATATGGGATGCCAGATATTGTCGTCTGGGTACGTCCAACGCAGCGATTCCAGGTCCCCTCGCCGCAACACGGTCACGCGGGACTCGACACGACTGAAATCGGGCGTGCGGTCCTGCTCGTGCGGGGTAAACTCGGCCTCGACGAGGGCTTCCTCCGGCCGCTCGTCGTCCCAGTCAGCGGCCTCCCGCCGGACGAGCTGGTAGGGGTAGATCCCCGAGTCGCCAACCGCTGGGCCTAACGCCGCCAGCGCCACCGCCTTGAGCAGCGTAGTCTTGCCAAGCCCGTTGTTGCCCAACAACAGGTTGATGTTCGGTAGATTCGGTTTAGGCAGATCGGAGCCAAACCGCTGGTCGGGATGCACAAACGTGATCTCCGAGGAGCGAAAGACGCGAAAGTTCCGCAGACGCAGCGAGTTGATTACATACCTATGCTCCTTGTGTCTCGGCCTCGGGGTCAGGCACGGTGAGTCGGCACCGTTCAGGAAAGTGGATGAGACACCTCCACTCTACCATACAGGTCGGGATTTCGCAACTCTAGGAAGCGCCCCGGGTTCGGCCAGGCATTCTGTGCGATTCAGGATACCAGCAAAGGGAACGACTGTCAATCTACTAGGGTGCGTCGCACCTGCTCTTGGTGCGACGCACCTGGATGCCCAGGTATAACCCCGAATCAGGATGATTCGCCCAATCAGCGTGAAACGCTCCTGAAACGCCGCCTATGGTATACTGTGTTTGATCTGGCGCTTTGGCCAGATATCGACCTGATGGACATAACACCAGACAAGAACTGGACTACTGGAGGTGAAAGTGGAAAAGAAGACTGAACTATTCAAGGTAGCCGCCGCCCAGGCAGCACCCGTTTTTATGGATCGAGAGGCAACGGTCGAAAAAGCCTGCGACCTGATCGCCCAGGCCGGGCGGGAGGGCGCGCGCCTGATCCTGTTCCCCGAGGCATTTATCCCCGGCTACCCCGACTGGGTCTGGCTGGTACCGAACAGCCACGGCGGGATATTGAGCCAGATGTATACTGAACTGGTCGAGAACGCGGTGACCATCCCCGACGACACGACAAGGCGACTCGGCCAGTCCGCAAAGAGCGCCGGGATCCACCTGGCTATTGGGATAAACGAGCGTAATTCAGAGGCCAGCGGCACCAGCCTGTACAACACCCTGCTCTCTTTCGACGATCAGGGCGACATCGTGGGCAAACATCGCAAGCTGGTGCCAACCGGGGGAGAGCGATTGGTCTGGGCCCAGGGGGACGGCAGCACGATGGAGGTATTTGACACGTCCCTCGGCAAGGTGGGGGGATTGATCTGCTGGGAGAACTATATGCCGCTCGCCCGAAACGTGATGTATGCTGGCGGCACGCAGCTCCACCTGGCGCCGACTTGGGATCCCAGTGACGACTGGCTTCTGAGCCTCCGACACATAGCCAGAGAGGGAGGGATGTTTGTCCTCGGTTGCTGCGCAGCGCTGCATCTGGACGACATCCCCGATCGCTTCGAGTTCAAAAAGCTCTATCCGAAAGACACCGGGTGGATCAACCCTGGCAACAGCGCCATCATCGGTCCCAACGGCAAGATTTTCGCTGGACCGGCGAGTGAAAAGGAAGAGATCCTTTACGCCGAGGCCGACCTGAGCCTCATCACCGCGTCAAAGCGGATGTTTGATGTGGTGGGGCATTACGCCCGGCCCGACGTCTTCAAGTTCACGCTGAACCGAGAGCCGAACCTGATAATGCACACCTCCGGGGGTGCCAGAAGCTAAGACCTCGAACGCAGAACCAGCCCGCACCCTCGCCCCAGCCCTCGCACTTGGGGCGAGGTTCCTTTTGACTTCCGCGCGAGTTGGCGCTATACTGGCCCTGTGATCGTTTCCTATTGACCGGTAGCTAGCACTACAACGAGATTTCGGGCACAGGTTGGTCGAAAAGCCCTGGTTTGGAAACCGCGATAGTCATCCAGAGTCTGTCGAAGGATGACGGCTCGGCGAAACCCGCGCCCTTCGATCAGGCCCCTCGACTTCGCCCCTCGACAGGCTCGGGGGGCACCTCAGGGTGCTTGCCTGGTCAAAGTCTCGTTGTAGTTCTAGCATTGACAACACAAACCTGGAGGACCCCTATGCTGGGCATTGAAGCCTTTCTCGAAATCCTGGCCGCCAGCGGCGTGCGCCATATCTTTGGCAATCCCGGTTCAACCGAGTTGCCCTTGAACGATGTCCTGGTCCAGGACTCGCGCTTCGAGTACATCTTTGGCCTGCACGAGCTGCCGGCGACGGCGATGGCCGATGGCTATGCAATGGCCTCGGGCGGACTCGGCGTCGTATGCGTGCACATCTCCTGCGGCGTGGGCAACGCGATGGGTATGCTCTACAACGCCTACACTGCGGGCACGCCGCTCCTGCTCCTGGCCGGACAACAGGACCGCCGCTTGCGACTCAGCGAACCGGTGTTGGCCGGCGACACCGTCGCCGTCACCCGCCCGTGGACCAAGTGGGCGATCGAGGTCCAGCGTCTCGAGGACATCCCGACCGCCGTCCGCCGCGCGGTACAGACCGCCCTCACCCCGCCCACCGGGCCGGTGTTCATGTCCCTGCCTATCGACATCCAGCTCGAGGCGGCGGACGACCTCGACCTCACCCCCCCTCACATCCCCGATCGGCGCGTGCGTCCCCCGCTGGAGGCCCTCCACAAAGCCGCTGACATCCTGGCCCAGGCGCAGAATCCCGCCATCCTGGCCGGCAGCCGAGTGACCGAGGCTGGCGCCGTCGATGAACTGGTGACGCTGGCCAAAAGGCTCGGCGCGCCCGTGCTGGCCGAACAGCAGACCTCCCACGGACGGTTGCCGATGCCGGCCGACCACCCCCTGTACGCTGGCATCCTCTCCCTGTGGGCCCCCGACATTCGCCAGCGCCTGGCCGATTTTGACGTTATCCTGGCGGTCGGCCTGGACGTACTGCGGCTGTACATCTATCGCGAGCCCGCCCGCCCGATCCCCGAGCACGCGCGCCTGATCCACCTGGACGCCGACCCCTGGCAGATCGGCAAGAACTATCCGGTAGAGGTCGGCCTAGTGAGCGACCCTAAGACCGGGCTGGTCGAGCTGGCCCAGCGGTTGTCCGAGATCCAGCCGCCCGACCAGGCCCAAAAGGCCGCGGAGCGGCTGCAAACCTCCGCCGCCCAGCGTGCCGCCGCCCGTGAGTCCCTGCTAGCCGACATCGACGCTCAGATGGACCGGCGGCCGATGACGGCGCTGGCCTTTATGGGCGCCTTGTGCCGGGTGCTGCCGTCGAACGGTGTCGTGGTCGAGGAGGCGGTCACCACCCACCAGAACCTGCTGGAGAGGCTGGGCGTGCTCAAGGACCCCACCGGTTACCTCGCGCATCGCGGCTGGGCGCTGGGATGGGGCCTGGGCAGCGCCATCGGCGTCAAGCTGGCCTGGCCTGACCGGCCCGTCGTGGCCCTGCTGGGCGACGGGGCAGCGCTGTACGGCATCCAGGGCCTCTGGACCGCGGCCCATCACCACGTCCCGGTGACGTTCCTCATCGCCAACAACGCCCAGTACAAGATCCTCAAGATCAGCGGCGACGTGATGCGGTTGCCCCAGATGGCACAGAGAAACTACCTGGCGATGGACCTGGTCGAGCCGGCGGTCGATTTTGTGGGCCTCGCCCGTTCCTTTGGCGTGGAGGCCCACCGGATGACCGAACCGGAGGAACTCGCCGAGCGCATCCGCGATTCGCTCGACCGGGAGGAACCGCTCCTGCTCGACGCGACCATCGAACGCTGAGCCTTCCCCCTCGGACCGCCGGCATCTTGCCGGCAATCCACAGGAGATTGAGAGATGAAGTTCTCCACTCTGTCGCTTTTCCTGCTGCTGTTGGCCTATCCGCTCGGTCTGGATCGCCAGATCCAGACCCCACCTGAGCCCACCGCCATCTGGCACGTTGAGACGGTGGACGAGGCGGCGAACGTAGGCAAATACACCTCGCTTGCGTTCGACAGCCTGGGGCGGCCCCACATCGCCTACCCTCATATGGACCCGGACAACGACGGCTATGACCTAAAGTATGCCTGGCACGATGGGACCGACTGGCACGTCGAGACGGTTCTCAGTGACAATTGGGTCGGTGAGTACTGTTCGCTGGCACTCGACGCAGCCGGCCGGCCCCACATCAGCGCCTATGACAATGGCAACTTGGTGTACGGCTGGCACGACGGGGCAAACTTTCACTTTGAGACGGTCGATACCAAGGGTGGTTACTACACGTCGCTGGCGCTGGACAGCCTCGGACGCCCCCACATCAGCTACCAGGGCAACTTTGGCTTCCCCGAGATCAATTTCGACCTCAAGTACGCCTGGCACGACGGCACGCGCTGGCACGTCGAGACGGTAGATGTGGGCGACACAGGCTATGACACGTCACTGGCGTTGGACGAATTCGACCATCCCCATATCAGCACCTACGACTGGACCCTTGACGATCTGAAATATGCCTGGCACGACGGCGCCCGCTGGCACGTCGAGATCGTGGACGACCAGGGTCGCGAGGACACCTCCCTGGCGCTGGATAGCTCCGGCCACCCTCACATCAGCTACTATGTCAGCGGATGCCTGAAGCACGCCTGGCACGACGGCGCCCAGTGGCGCACCGAGACGGTGGACAGTAAAGGGGGTCTCAGCACCTCGCTGGCCCTTGATACCACGGACCACCCCCACATCAGCTACTATGGCAGTGAGGGCCTGATGTATGCCTGGCACGATGGGACGCGCTGGTACGTCGAGACCGCGGTCAGCGGGTGGGGAGGCGAGTACACATCGTTGGCCCTGGATGAATCCGGCCGGCCGCACATCAGCTACCGGGGAGGAGGGCTGGGCTACGCCTATCGGACCCCTCTGCCCCCACTCTCCCTCAGGAAGCAGGCTACACCACATCAGGACCTGCGCAACAACGATACGCTGACCTACACCCTGACCATCTCCGGTCCTGGCCTTTCCGTTCGCCTGTGGGACCCGCTGCCCGATCCGGTTCACTACATCCCCGGTAGCTTGACCAGCGACCTCTCACCCACCGTTTCCTATAGCCCCACCCTCAGGGCGGTCGTGTGGAAGGGCACGCTGCCAACCGGCACCGTTTCCACGATCCGTTTCCAGGTCACACCCGGCGTCACCGGCACCGGGTCGCTCGTGCTGGCAGCGCACATCATCAACACCGCCTGGCTGACCGATACGGAATATGGTAGAAGCCGCAGGGCTACGGTGATCGTCAACGGAGACCGGCTCTATCTTCCCCTGACCATCCGCACCCACTAAGGTGCGTTGCACTATGGGTGCGATGCACCTCGCCAGACTCCTCACTTGCCCCCTCGCCCGTTGCGGTGCGTTGCACCTAAAATCGGCCAAAGCGACACCTTGACAGTTGATTGAATTTCGATCTAATACTAATTAGATTTCTGTAAAAATTGTGAGGTTACTATGGGAAACCAAGATTTCGACACGCTCTTGCGCTTCTTCAAGGCGCTGGCTAACGAGAACCGGCTCAGGATGGTGGGCATCCTGGCCGAGCGGGAGTGTGGCGTAGGCGAGCTGGCCACCCTGCTCGATCTGAGAGCCCCGACCGTGTCGCACCATCTCAGCAAGCTAAAGGAACTGGGTGTGCTGAAAATGCGCCGTGAGAAGAACGATCATCTGTTCCGGCTCGACCTGGAGGGGCTCCATCAATTGTCAAAGCAGACGTTTACCTCGTTCGAGTCGGGGCAGGTCGCGGCTCTGGTCGACGACGTGGCCTACGAAGCGTGGGAGAAAAAAGTCCTCGACGTCTTTGTCGAGGGAGAAGCGATCCAGGCTATGCCCACCGGGTACAAGAAACGTCTGGTCGTGCTCAAGTGGTTGGCCGATCACTTTGAGCAGGATCGCAGGTATACAGAGCGTGAGGTGAACGAGATCATCGAGCGCTATCACTGGGACTATTGTATGCTCCGCCGCGAGATGGTCGACGGCGGGCTGATGGACAGGGAAAACGGCGTCTACTGGCGACTGGCCTGGGAGATGCCGGCCTTTGAGAGCTAGAATCGGGGTAACATCTCAGCCTGTACCCATTCCGATCGTTTGTTCGCCAGGGATCGCCAGATCCCGGCCTGACGCAGGTGCGCTGTTGCTTCAGACGGCGATCTGGCAGCCTGTCCTGAGTCTGTCGAAGGAATCCCCTTTGAACGAAAATAAGTATCTTGATGAAATGTGACATGGGTGCATCTCTGGAATTGTGAGCACATTTGTGCTATTGCGGTTGGATCAT
>CAYUIS010000030.1:0-38633 GCA_964444825.1 uncultured Anaerolineales bacterium
CTTTCTTCACCGCTGGAGGTGGGGAGCGCTACTGCCGCCTGGCCTTTACGTTGGTTTCGCTTGAGGAATTGGAGGAGGGGGCCCGGCGGTTGGGGGCTGTGCTGCGGGGGAGAAGGATCGGGCCAATTCGCGATTTGCGACGCTAGCCCGGGTGGGGTAGAATGGCGCTCATATGGCTGAGCAAAAGCCCGGGTGGGCAGGTCTTGTGAAGCAGGTCGGCTCGTTCGTTCCGTCTGCCAACCCTACGTTCAACAACCCATCGTTCGATACGGCCCCCTACCGGGTGTTGATCGTCAGGCTGTCCCCCTTTCGGGACGTGGACCGTTCGATACCTCATCTCTTTCTCTTTCAAGAGGTGCGGCGGGCGCTGCCGGATGCAACCATCGATCTAGCCTTCTTCCCTTCCGCAGAGGAGCGGGCGCTGTTCGAGGAACACGGTATCCCCTACCTGATCGGCATCCACTCGCTCCGTCCAGTCCAGGCATTTGACCTGGTGCTGATATCCAACGCCTACACCCTGGAGCTGATCAACCTGCCCTATTTGCTCATCCGTTCGGGCATTCCCCTCTTTTCCAGCCAGCGCGGGCGGGAGTGGCCGCTCTTCCTGCTGGGCGGGTCGAACGGGATGGCGGCCCAGTCGATCATACGTGAGGATGGCGACAGTATGGTGGACGGAGTCTTTTTCGGTGAGGGCGAGGGGCTGGTGAGCGAGTTGGTGGGGGCAATCAGCAAAGCGACAGCTCAGCCAATCGACAAGCGCGAGCTTCTGGTGCAGGTGGCCGAGCGCGTGCCGGGACTGTGGGCGTCGGGCTCGGATCGCAAGATCACAAAGGCAGTGTGCGCGCCGGAGGCGCGATTCTTGCCGGTGGTGTACCCTGTTCTGAACAGCCCTGAGGCGCACACGGCCAACCTGCAGATCAACTATGGCTGCCCAGCGTTCTGTAGTTTCTGCTTCGAGGGATACGACCGCAAGCCGTACCGGGAGATTCCTTTATCTGAAATCCTCTCCGCTGCTCGTCGGATCAAGCAGGCGCAGGGTGTAGAGGAGCTGAATCTGTACAGTTTTAACGCCAACACTCATCGGGATATCCTGGAGATGCTGTTGGCGCTGAATCGTTTGTTCGACCGGGTGAGCCTCAAGAGCCAGCGCGTGGACGTCCTGCACAGCACGCCAGGCCTGCTGGAGGCCGAGGTGGAGGGCGATAAGCGGGATTTCACGCTGGGGATCGAAGGGGTCAGCGAGCGTTTGCGGGCGTGGTTGCACAAGAGCCTGTCCACGGGCGACATCACGGCTCTGCTGGACCGAATCCTGGCGCTCAAGATTCGCCGGATCAAGCTGTTCTACATCCTGACCGGGCACGAGACAGCGGCGGATATGGAAGAGTTTCGTCGCTTTGTGCGCTGGCTCAAGACCGCTCGTCGCTCAAAAGGCCCCCGCCTGCGGGTGGTGTTCAGTTTCGGCCTGCTGATCCGGATGCCGTTCACACCGCTGCGATACGACCGGCTTTTCCTCGACGCGCAGAAAGTCCATCCGCTGATCGGGCAGGTCAAGTCGGCGTGCGAGACGAACGGTTTCGAGTTCCGGCTCGCCTTCGACTGGCCTGTCTATTGCACCGCCCAGGTATTGGCGATGGGGGGGCATTGGTTGGCGGAGCCGGTGGCGGCATTGGCTGAACAGGGATACTTTTTCGACACCACGCTGCCGCCGGGGTACTGGGAGGAGCTCAAGGGGTGGATGGCGCGAGAAGGACACTGGCAGGACGCTTTTCTGGGTGAGAAAGGGCCGGATTATGCCTTTGCGCTGGATTTCGTCAGGTCGAACGTATCGGACGAGTTCCTGTATCGCCAGTACCGGGAGGCCCAGGCCGGTGCAGACGGTGGCTATTGCCTGGGGAGCGACGAACAGGCCGGCCACTGTCTGGGATGCGGGGCTTGTGCGAACGAGGGGCAGCGGCAGGCGATCACGCATCATCGGATCCGCCAACCGGAGCACAAGCCTGGCAGCCCACCATTCAGGGTCGAACTGCGGGATGTGATGGCAAACAAGCGACGTCTGGAGCCGGTCTACTACCTGGTGCGCCTGGCGCCGTGGTTGGCCGGGACCCGGCCTGAATTCATCAATGCGCTGGTTCTGAAGGGACTGCTGGGCTGCTACCCGGGCCTGGTGGACAATTTGCTGTCGGTACGGGAGAGTCTGTTTACCCAGCGTCCGATGGACAGACGTTTTCCCGTGGTCAGTGGCGAGACAGTTTTCGGCCTGAGGGCGTGGGACGTCGAGGCACTGGAGCTGGCCCTGAGAGCGGGGGCTCGAGAAGGAACCGGGGACTCTGGGTTCGAGATCGTGGGACCGATCGAGGGGTTCGCTCCCGGCGCGTTCACCAAACTACATCTGGATGTTCACCTGCCGGCCCAGTTCTTTCCAGAGCCGCGGGCCCGGTTGGAGTCCTATCTGCGGAGTGTCTACGTGCCGTATTCTCTGCGGCGGGAAGGAGAGCGCCTGCGCTTTGAACTGGCTCGAAAGGCGCTCAAGAAAAAGATCCTGCTCGGCGGCTTTATGGAGCCCTACGCGGAGGGTGACGATGGTGAAGAGGGCCTTTTCGTCAGCCTGGACGTGGGGTCCAGGTTTGATTTGGGGGCGTTTCTGGAGACGTTTGGCGGTAGGCGCCTGGCTTTGCAGGCTCGCGTGCACGTCTCGCAGATCGAATGGTCGTGAGCGACATCTGGTCGGAGTAGTGGCGTGGCTGGGGGACGTGTCATCAAGGTAGAGTGTCGATGCGGCCAACTGCTGTTCAAGTATTATAAGGGCGGCAGAGGGCGGTTGATCAAATGCTATCTGGATGAGATCAGAAAGGACTATGTAGGGGTCCTGGAGGGAGCGCCTGACTTGCACCCCACCTGTCCGGGCTGTGGGAAGGCAATTGGCGTGGTGAGAATAGTGCGCGGACGGCCTGCCCTCAAGATCAACCAGGGTACTGTAAAGGAGACTCGCACGTAAGAGGGGACTGATCAATTGTCCTCCCAGGCATTGCCTGCTTGACCAGTCCCCCTGCACCTCCTAGCCTATCACTCCCGAATTCGTTCACGTGGGCGTAAAGAGACTCAACGGCAGCTCGATGCCCGCTGCCCGGAAACGATCCAAGAAGCCGGGGATGCGGCCGGTGGCGCTAAAGCTCCCCGTGATCCTTCCCTCCTCGTTCACGCCGGTCCGCCGAAACTCGAATATGTCCTGCAGCCCGATGACGTCACCTTGCATGCCGGTGACCTCGGTCACCTTGAGAATCTTGCGTGAGCCATCCTGGAGCCGCTCCTGGTACGTGATCAGGTTGATGGCCGAAGCCATCATCTGGCGTATGGACAGAAGCGGAACTGAGAGGTCGGCGTAGGTTACCTGCATCTCCAGCCGAGCCAGGACGTCCCGAGGGCTGTTGGCGTGGATGGTGAACATGCTGCCGTCGTGGCCGGTGTTCATCGCCTGCAGTATGTCGAACGTCTCGGGCCCCCGCACCTCACCGACGACGAGCCGATCTGGTCGCATGCGGAGCGCGTTTCTCACCAGATCGCGGATGGTGACCTCCCCCTCACCTTTAGCGTTAGATGGACGGCTCTCCATACGGACGAGACGCTTCATCTGTTCGGGTAGATTAAGCTCACCCGCGTTCTCGACGGTGACGATTCGCTCGTTGGGGGGGAGCATTCCGGCGACAATGTTCAGGAACGTCGTCTTGCCTGAACCGACGCCACCCGCGGTGATGATGTTGAGCCGAGCTTGGACGCAGGCCCGCAGGAACTCGATGATGTCCTCACTCACCGCTCCAAAACGAATCACTTCCTCGACGCTGAGGTACCTTCCCGTAAACTTGCGGATGGTCAGCACCGGTCCAATCAGGGAAACTGGGGGAAGGACCACGTTGACGCGGGAGCCATCCGATAGACGAACGTCAACCATAGGACCTGACTCTTTGAGCGTTCGGCCCGCCATTTCGAGTATGGCCTCGATCACGTCCAGCAGATGCTCGTCGTCCCGGAACGGGGTGGGGATGTCCACGAACTGGCCCTGTTTCTCGACATAGACTTTGCTGTAGCCATCGATCATGACCTCGACCACGTCTGGATCGCTCAGGATTGGCTCCAGGGGAGCCAGCTTGTTGGTGTCTTGTTTTGCACTCATCGTTTTGCCTCCTTTTTGTTTGACCAGCCCTCGTCTGGACGGGCCGTCACGGGTGTGAGCGTGTAAGCCTAGGCTCGTTTACGCTCCCATTGTATCGCAGAATCAGGCTGGGCGTAACGGGTGAATGACCTGTTCCAACCCGGTAATCTGGACTAGGTCTCCCACAGGTCGCGCAGCGACTCGCCCGCGGCCGCAGTGGCGATGTCGGCGCACTGCGGGGCTAGCCGGGCCGGGTAGCGGTAATAGTACGGGGCGATGTCGACTTCGTAGCCGCCCTCGGCGTGGGCTTTGGCCGTTGGCAGGTATCCAATGCAGCCGTCACTGACGCTGGCGAACATTGTGTGTCTGGCTGGCGAGCCGGCCTTGATGGCCATACCAATTTCGGTGAGTGTCTCCGAGGCAAAGGTGGTCAACCCCAAGTCGCCGATCCGGACCACGTTGACGCGCAGCGGTACGTGCCAGAAACCGTCCCGGGCCTCGATCCGCGATCGCCAGGGGTAGCGGTGTTCCAACAGGATGTCCACGACAAAGCGCACCGCGTATGGCAGGCCAACCATTTCGGCGAGCTTGCGGCGGTAGGTGGGCATGGGTGTGGGGGTGGTGGCTTTGGCTTCCAGCGGCAGCCAGGCAGTGCGACGTTTGAGGACCAGGGGAACGCACGCCAGTGGCGACAGATCTTGGCGATACGCTCCTATGACTTGCTCGGCGACCTGTTCGCCCAGCGATCGGACCGCTTCCCACGAGTCTCCCGTGCCCCACTCGTGGTCCGGGTTGAGATCGCCGGTCGCCCCCTGCAAGAACAGGACCCGCGTACCGAGGGCGTCCTCGATCTTGGCGCGCATAGCGCCGATCCAGTCGGCGGAGACCAAAAGGTTGTCCGGCCCGAGCACGGTGCCGTGACAGGCATAGTTGACCACGGTCGCCAGGGGTGTGCCGTCTTTTCGGCGGATGCTCAATATGTTCACCGAGTGGTCGATGACTCCATCGGGATTGACGCCGATTACGACGTTGCCATCCGGTTGGCGCTCGCGCCGGTTGATGGCGATGGAGGCTTCCGTCTGGCCCCAGGCCAACTCCGCTGGAGCAAGGGCTGCTCCGGCCTGGTCGACCGCCCGGGCGATCTTGGCGACCAGTGTGTTGATGTAGGCAGACCGAGCACGGCCAGAGCGACGATCAGCGTAGGCGATGGGGCCAGCGTGGGTGTGGGAGCAGCAGAGGATCACCGATGTTCGCTTGCCGACCTGGTCGCGAACGCGATCCACGATGATTTCGTTGAGGCACAGCATGTCGCAGGCGACGAGCGCCAGCCGCGTCCGCCCATCGTCCAGCACCAGTGCCGTGGCCGTCAGGTCGTCGTGGATGCCGGCGTTGCCCTTGGTGCGGTCTCCGTAGCCGATGAGATATATTCCCTGAGGAGGAGAGATTATCTCCCGAGCTATACCTGCCTTCAATTCGGTTCTGTCCATCAGACCATCCTAATGCGTGATGTGTGCAACGTGAAGCGATGAGTCAGGGTCTACAGGCCCAGGTATCGACGGGTCTCGTCGGGAGTGTCGCCCAGCTTGTAGCCCAGGAACACGGCTGCCGAGGCAAGTCCCATAACGCCGGCCAGAATGAAGGATAGCCGGATGCCCATAGGGTTGGCCTGCGTATCGCCAAAGGTCTTGAGCATCACAGGTAGAACGGCGGCCGCCATCGCCGAACCGGCGTTGGTGGCCAGGCTAAAGTTGCCGTAAAAGATGGCCTCGCGTCGACGGCCCGTGAGCATCTCGTCATAGTCCACCACGTTCCCCATCATCGCGTAGGCCATGATAAGATACCCGCTCAGAGGGAAGGCGATCAGCGGAAAGAGAAGCAGGCCCGGCAAAAGAGCCCCCAGACCCTCGCTGGCGACCGGTGCGGAAACGACGAGAAAGTTCGCGGCCGCCGCCAGGCCGAACAAAGCCATCGCGGCCGTGATCACCCATTTGTCGCGGAACCTGCCGCGCACCCAAATCCAGAATGGCGCGCAGACTATCATCAATAGAACGAGCACACCCTGAAAGATGGTTACGTCGCCTTCCGTCCCTCTAACGACCTGGGTCACAAAGTAGGGCGAAATCGCCAGGATGATGGCATAGCTGACGTGTACCAACAGGGTCGCAAAAAAGAAGATGAGGAATTGGCTGTTCGTGAAGGTGGCTTTGAAGGCCTGCCAGGCAGGCAGCGGGTCTTGGTGTCTGGCGTACTCGGGTTCGCGCAGCACGAAAAGCACCAGATACATGCTCACCGTCCCGATGATGGCGACGGCGATGCCCATACCCAGCGGTCCCAGGCTCTCCCACAACATGGGCACGGTCAGCGAGCCAGCCACAAAGCCGACAATGCCAAAGACCATTTTCCAACTGCTCAGTTTGACCCGTTCGTGGGTGTCAGGGGCCATTTCTGGCAGCGTGCCATCGTAGGGCATGCCTACGGCGCTGAAAGCGGTATAGTAGAGCGTGGCAACGATCAAGAGATAGACAGCATTGGCCACGCTCGTAGCTCGCACGGGCGGCGTCCACAGCAGGATCATGGTGAGGGCCATGATCGGAGTCCCAAACATCAGGAAGGGACGGCGCCTGCCCCATCGCGATTTGAGCGAGTCACTCCAGTGGCCCAGAAACGGGTCAATGATGCCATCCCACACGCCGGCGATAAACAGCACCGCTCCCACCAGCCCGGCCGGCGCGTAGGCGACCAGGTCGGTCCGGTCGGAGGGTGGTACGTAAAAGTATAGGAGCCACGATGAGACGCTGAGGCTGATGATGTTCAACCCTATCGAGCCTGTGCTATATAGTGCCTTTTGCCAGAAGGTGAGCTTTGAGTCGGCTGCCTTGGTTGCCATAGGGTCATACTCCTTTGCTTGTCATCCGCTGTGCTGATAGGAAGCCCGAGGTCTCTGCTACCCTGACAACCAGGGATTGTGCCTTTTCTCCCGCCCGACCGTCGTCTTGGGGCCGTGACCGGGGTAGAGCACCGTGTCGTCTGGCATGGCGAACAACACCTCCCGGATCGAGTGCATCAGGATCTGGAGACTGCCACCCGGCAGATCGTGTCGCCCTATGCCCATCTGAAAGAGTACGTCTCCATCAAAAGCTGCTTCCTCCTCCTCTAGGTAAAAGGTCAGGCTGCCGGGGGAGTGGCCGGGGGTGTGAAGCACCTGGAACCGGAGCTGCCCTACTTCCAAGACCTGGTCGGGCTCAAGCTCCAGGTCCGGCATAGGGCTTTTTTGGACCGATACACCAAACCAAGCAGCACCGCCCCGGGCCTGCAATATGGGTAGTTCGGCGGGGTGGAGGGCCAAGGGCGCACCAGTGGCCGCGACGATCTCGGCGTTGGCTCCCATGTGGTCAAAGTGACAATGGGTATTGAGGATGTAGCGAATGGTCAAGCCGCTTTCCTCCAGTACCGTGAGGATGCGCTGTGGATGCCCACCGGGGTCGATGACGACCCCTTCCTGGGTCTCCTGGCAGCCGACAACATAGCAGTTGGTCTGGGTGATTCCCACTGGGACGGTATGCAGGATCAAATGTGACCTCCTTGACAGCGTGTTTGCTCTTGGCGGATTCGTATCATCATCAGAGGAAGGCTCAGGTCAAAGCTCGGGCGTACAGGATGGCGTTGCCCTGTTTCCCTACTGGCGTGATAGCGCCCATCTCCCGCAGGCAGTAAGCCATCTTTTGCGCCAGCCAGCGAGGCTGGCGAATGGCAGCGGCAAGGTCGGATGTTGTGAACGGCTCGATCAGGTCGGCGGGCAGGAGGGCGAGCGTATCGGCAGGCGTCTCAAAGGCACGCTGGCCGACCACCGTGAGGAGCCTACGTTCCTGGATGACCCAACCCTTGCGCCGCCAGGCACGTCTCCCGTCGTAGCGGCGGAGTTCGTCCTCGTGGGTCAGCACCACATTGAGGGAGAATCCGGGATTGGAGAGCAGCTTGGGGAAGCTGACCAATTCTGCAAAGAGATGTTCGAGGGTGCCCCGCTTGGGGGATTTTCGACGACCCAGGTGGTCGTTGCCGTTCTTTGACATCCTCACGATCCATTTCTCTTGGGCAATGGGATGGATGAGGCGCACCGGATGCCGGGATGTGAGGGCAGTGAGTTTGCGCTTGATGGCGGCGAAATTAGCGGTCTGGATCTCGATCAGGAGTCTGCCACGGACAATATCCACGATAAATCCATCTACTGGCACCTCAAGCTGGTCACCCGGCCGAGTGTACCATTCCTTCAAGGCAGCGTGCAGGGGCTTTTCGTTCAGTGTACCGATCGTGTGTGTCGTCCTCGTCGTTCCTATGGACATGGTGGGACCTTTTGAACCTTGCCACAGCGGTGTGAGAGCTGATCAGATTATAGCAAAGAGCATGGGCTTTGTCCAACCCACAAAACGTGTTAGAATATTCCTTTGGGCCAGAGGTCCTGTTGTGGTGTAGAGGAAGATGAGAGAATGAAGAACGTATGTTCGACCGTAGGATAGGAGTGAGGGTTGGGCCAGGAAAAGATCATTGTTCGGGGTGCGCGAGAGCACAATTTGAAGAATATCACCGTCGAGATACCACGCGACCAGATGGTGGTGGTCACTGGCATCTCGGGATCGGGCAAGTCGTCGCTGGCCTTTGACACCATCTACGCTGAGGGGCAGCGGCGCTACGTGGAGAGTCTGTCGGCCTATGCGCGCCAGTTTCTGGGCCAGATGGAGAAGCCAGATGTGGACCAGATCGAGGGGCTTTCGCCTGCTATCTCTATCGATCAACGCGGGGCATCGCACAACCCTCGCTCGACCGTGGGCACCGTCACCGAGATCTATGACTACTTGAGGCTGCTCTATGCCCGCGTCGGCATCCCGCACTGTCCGCAGTGCGGGCGCGAGGTGACCAAGCAGTCAGCGGAGCAGATCGTGGACGCGGTGATGAGGATGGCGCCTGGCGCTCGTTTTCAGGTCCTGGCGCCGCTGATCAAGGAGCGGAAGGGCCACCATCAGGCGGTCTTTGAGGATGTGCGCAAGGCGGGCTTTGTGCGTATACGGGTCAATGGGGTGGTGCGCGATGTAGACGAGGAGATTGAACTCGATCGGTACAAGATGCACACGGTCGAGGCAGTGGTCGACCGGCTGGTCATTCCAGATAGCGAGGGAAAGGAACAGGACAGCTTCCGATCCCGTCTTACCGATTCCATCGAGACTGCGCTGCGGTTGGGCGACGGAGTGGTGGTCGTCAATGACGTCTCAACCGAACCATCCCAAGACGTGCTTTACTCGGAGCACCTAGCGTGCCCGACTTGTGGTATCAGCCTGCCGGAGATAGAGCCCCGTACGTTCTCTTTCAACAGGCCTCAGGGCGCTTGTCCCGAGTGTCAGGGATTGGGGACGCGACTGGAACTCGATCCCGAGTTGGTCGTTCCGAACCCGGACCAGAGCATTGCTGAGGGTGCCGTTCAGGCCTGGAGCGTTCGAGATCAGGATGGCTATTGGTGGCAACTGCTCAAAGCCACTTGCGACCACTATGACATTCCGATTGATGCCCCCTGGCGCGAGTTGAATCATGCACAACAACATGTCATTCTGTTTGGCAGCGGCGATGAACGTATCGCCGTACGCTTTATCACGCGGGATGGGAAGCATAATTCCTACCTGAGCAATTTCGAGGGTGCCATTCCCCACCTGCAGCGACGCTACCAAGAGACAAATTCTGACTATATCAGGGAAAAGATCGAAGAGTTTATGACCAACCACCCGTGCCCGGTGTGCAAGGGCACACGGCTGAGGCCGGAGGCGTTGGCAGTCACGGTGATGGAGAAATCGATCAGCGAAATCGCTAGCTGGCCGGTCAGCCGATTGTTGCAGTGGGTTGACGAATTGTCGGGTTTCAGTTTCGTGGCGGCAGGATCTCTGCCTGAGGGTGTGGAGCCTGTAAGTGTGAGACCGGATGTAGTACCTCCTGGCTCTCCTCTCACCGAACAAGAGTGGCTGATCGGCCGGCGTATTTTCAAAGAAGTGCGCGATCGGCTAGGATTTATGGTCAATGTGGGATTGGACTATTTGACGCTCGATCGCACAGCGGTCACTCTGGCTGGCGGAGAGGCACAACGTATTCGGTTGGCGACGCAGATTGGGTCGCAACTGACCGGCGTGCTCTATGTTCTGGACGAGCCGAGCATTGGTCTGCACCAGCGCGACAACGCCCGGCTTATTCGCACGCTATTGGAGATGCGCGACTTGGGCAACACGCTCATCGTGGTGGAGCACGATGAGGCGACCATACGGGCTGCTGACTGGGTCATCGACCTGGGGCAAGGAGCGGGTGAACACGGGGGAGAGGTGGTCTGCGCGGGTACCATGGAGGACATGATCGCTTGCCCGGAGAGTCTGACGGGTGCGTATTTTTCAGGTCGTCGATCGATCCTGGTGCCGGACGAGCGGCGCGCGGGGAGTGGCGAGGAGATCGTGGTCCGCGGGGCTCGAGCGCATAATCTCAAAGATATCGACGTGCATATCCATTTGGGCAAGCTGGTGTGTATCACAGGGGTCTCAGGCTCTGGGAAGTCGACCCTGCTGGTTGAGGTGCTATACCGGCGGCTAGCTCAGGTACTTCACAGTTCCAGGGAGCCCGCTGGCGATCACGACACCCTGGAGGGGGTCGAGCAGATCGACAAGATTATCAATATCGACCAGTCGCCCATTGGACGGACACCGCGCTCCAACCCGGCAACCTACACCAACATGTTTACTCCGATCCGCGAGTTGTTCTCCTCGTTGCCCGAGTCAAAGATTCGGGGCTACCGGCCAGGTCGTTTCTCCTTCAACGTTAAGGGCGGGCGCTGTGAGGCGTGTGAGGGGCACGGGACGTTGCGCATCGAGATGCAGTTTCTGCCTGATATTTACGTGCCTTGCGACGTTTGTCGAGGGCGACGGTACAACCGAGAGACGTTGCAGGTACGTTATAAGGGAAAGAATATCGCAGAGGTGCTCGACCTGACGGTGAGCGAGGCAATGGAGTTTTTTGCCAATATCCCCAACCTTCAGAGAAAGCTCCAAACCCTGCACGACGTGGGGTTGGGGTATATCCGGCTGGGCCAGCCAGCCCCGACTCTCTCGGGCGGGGAGGCTCAACGGGTGAAGCTGTCCCGAGAGTTGAGCAAACGAGCGACCGGACAGACCTTGTACGTGCTCGACGAGCCCAGCGTGGGGCTACACGCCGCTGACGTGGACAAGCTGATATCGGTGCTCAACCGACTGGTGGACGCAGGCAACACCGTCGTCATCATCGAGCATCATCCCGATATCATCAAGGTGGCCGACTGGATCATTGATCTCGGGCCGGAAGGGGGAGATGGTGGAGGCGAGATCGTGGCCGAAGGCACTCCGGAGCATGTGGCCCAGGTCGAGGCCAGCTACACTGGGCAGTTCTTGAGAGACGTACTGGGGAATGTGTAGAAGCCTCGCCGGCTGGGCGTTATTACCGTCGGTTGGACTATCGCTCCATGTCGCCTACTCTGGCCCTGGCCTCAACTCTTCCAGATAGGCGAGGATATCCTCGTAGATAACCTTGTCCTCGATCGTCGCCAACGCGACGGCCTCCTCCAGTGCGGTTATCGCCTGCTCCTGGTATCCCTGTTGGGAGTAGATTCGGGCCAGGGTGTGCAGATAACGTGCCTTGTCCAGGTCGCTTGGCGCTCCGTCTACTGCCTGGAGTGCCAATTGACCGGCCTCGTATAGGTTCTGCTGTTGGTGGGCGACGTAGAACCAGGCCCGTCCGTGGAGGGATGCCGGGTCGAATGGTGCGGTGCTCATGGCGTGGCTCAGGTTGACCTGGGCGGCCTCGATGTCCCCAAGCGCCGCCTCGGCCATTGCTCGTCCGACGTAGGCCTCCGCCGAGGGTGGACCAAGCGATAGCACAGTTGAGAATGCCGCCTTCGCGGCGCTGAAATTCCCACTGTCCAGCAGCGCTTGGGCCAGCCACATTTGCTTTGTGAGGTCTGTCTCGTCAAGGTCAGTCGCATCGCGCAGGGCCTCTATTCCTGCATCAAAGTCTCCCAGCTCGGAGAGTATATGGCCACGCCATGCGTGAGCATCGGCCAGTTCGGGATCTAGTGCGAGGGCCTGGTCGAAATCTGCCAGGGCGGCGTTCCACTCCTTGGTGTGGAAGTGGGCTTCACCCCGTCCCACGTAGGGTGCGACCGCAGCAGGATCCAGGTTGACGGCGATGTCAAAGTCCATTAGCGCTTTTTCGTACGCCCCTAGCTCGATGTACGCGTAACCTCGTTGGACCCGCAATGCCAAGTTCTGAGGTTCAGCATCCACCTGGAGATCGAACGGCGTCAGAGGAGCATCGGGGATGGGTGTGGGCGTGGGGGTGGGGACAGGGCTGGGGGTGGTCGTAGGCAGAGGGGTTGCAGTGGCGGGGATAGGGGATGGTGTGGGTGAGGCGGTCGGAGATGGTGGTGCCGTGTCTGGCGCAGGCGCGAATGCGTGCAGAATCTCCTGCGAGTTGAGGGCAAAGATGGTCGCCAAACCCCCGCACACAATGATGGTGAGCGTGCCAAGCAGGATCACCACAAAGCGCTGTGTGCCGGTCATCCTTGCTTGGGTTGGCGCCTTTGATCGCGTTTCGGTGTTTACTCTGGTCCTTGTATGTCGTGATTTCAAGATCTCGCCTCCCTTCTCTAGTATAAAGCAAGGAGAATTCCTAGGCAAGTTTTGACAGGACGGTGCGGTGGGGCTATACTGAGCCACCTGAGCAGAATGGGAGCAACATGAGCCTGAGCGCGCGAATCTGCAGCAAAGCGTACGACCTGGGGTTCGAGCTCGTGGGCGTTGCACCGGCGTACCCGGTGCCATATCTGGAAGCTTACCTGTCCTGGATCGACCACGGGTACCACGGGGAAATGGGTTACATGGCGCGGCCAGATCGGGTGGAACGGCGAGAAAACCCTGACCGGATTGTGCCAGGTGTGCGTTCTGTCATTTGCGTGGGTTTGAACTACTACCCGGGCCCTGTGATTACGGATGTGGGCGAGGATCCCTCACGTGGCCTGATCTCCAACTATGCCTGGGGGATCGACTATCATGACCTGATGGTGCCCCGCTTGGAGGAGTTGTCTGACTTTGTCGATGCTGAGTTGGGTGCTCGTACGGGGTATGGAAGCACGTATCGCGTCTACGTGGACACAGGACCCGTACTGGAGCGTGCTTACGCCGCTCAGGCAGGCCTGGGATTCATCGGCAAGAACACCTGCTTGATCCATCCACAGAAGGGATCCTGGCTGTTCTTGGGAGAGATTCTGACAAACGTCGAGCTAGATCCCACACCTGGAGAGGCAGGTGTAAGTTGTGGGATGTGTCAGCGGTGCTTGGATGCGTGTCCCTCAAAGGCCTTGATCGCTCCATATGTGCTGGATGCTCGGCTCTGTATTTCGTACCTGACGATCGAATTGAGAGGACCTATCCCTGTCGAACTCCGCCCCCTGATCAAGAATCGGGTGTATGGATGTGACGAGTGCCAGGTCGTATGTCCCTGGCAGCGTTTCGCCCGTCCAACGGAAGTGGGCGCCTTCCACGCCGCTGGACCGGATCGCACCGCCCCGGCATTGGTGGATATCCTGGCGATGAGCGAAAGGGCTTTTCGACGCCATTACGAGGGTACGCCCGTCCTTCGCATCGGGCGACCTAGACTGCTGCGGAATGCAGCCATAGCTTTGGGCAACTGGGGAAGCGAACAAGCAACAGGTGCGCTGGAACATGCACTGGTGGATGCCGAGCCCCTGATACGCGGGCACGCTGCTTGGGCGCTGGGGCGCATCGGTGGGCGAGGCGTCGCAAGTGTGCTGCAGGATGCACTACGGAGTGAAAAAGACCCGTACGTCCTGCGTGAGATCGGGATGGCCATAGAGATGGGGCCCGCTCAGGCCGCTCTGGAGATGGAGCGCCACGATCCTGTAGATTAGGCCACACGCCGCCTGCTCCGGGTCGATCCCTGTTTTCTCACTTGTCGTTTTCGAGCCTCTCTGTTCGTATCTCCGCACGCGCCCCATGGGCATAGAACCCTCGCTTTATTCCTGGGCAATACATTCGTAACGCAACCGTAACCCAATCAGGGCGCATTGTGGGGTAAGATGACATTGTGCCTGATAGGGCTAGGTACGTCTTGCACGCTTGCCGCCTGGGCAGGCATTGTCAACTACCTGGAGCCAAACCTGATGACTAAAGATAATCTCATATCTGTTCTGATCGTGGACGACAACGTCACTTTCATACGAATTGCGACGCGTCTATTGGATGCCCACGATGGTATTGCCGTTGTTGGTGCGATTCGTGGGGGAGAGGACGCTTTGGCACTGGTCCAAGATCTCCAGCCCGAAGTCGTCATCGTTGACACTTCCATGCCCAGCCTGCCGGGAGGACTGGGGTTCATCGGCCGTCTGCGCTCAGTACTTCCCGATGTGTGGGTTATTGCTCTGACGCTGATAGGCACCGCTGGCTATCGACGGGCGGCCCTGGGAGCCGGCGCGGATGACTTTGTCCCCAAGGCTGCTATGGGCACTGATCTGTTCTCTGCCATCGAGCGAGTCAGAGAGGTTGCCCCGGCCGTTAGAGAGATGATATGAACGCTTCAACCATCGACTGAAGCCGAAAGGGATGGTTACCTGAGGCAAAGCGATTGGGAACTAGGAGGGGAGTGTGGAGAATCCGCAATCTACAGAGGGCTTGACCTCGTCCGAGGTGCGAGATTTGGTGACGTTCCGGCTAGCTGAGCAGATGTATGCGCTGCCGATTGAGCCTGTTGTGAGAATCATCGAGATGGTGACGATTACGTCGATTCCACACGTAGACAGCACCATAGAGGGGATAATCAACGTGCAGGGCGAGCCTATCCCAGTGATCAACCTGCGACGGCATTTCGGCCTCTCAGAGGTTGCCCTCGGGCTACGTACGCCCATCATGCTCGTCCAAAGTGGCAAACAGACGTTTGGGTTGATCGTGGACGAGGTGACTGACGTACTCAGCTTGTCTCGCGACGATATTTCTCGCGTGGCAGACTTGCTGCCGGAGGGGATGGCGGAAGCGCCGATTCTGTCGGGGATCGCCCACGTTGAGCACGAGACGGTGCTGTTGCTAGACGTTGAACACCTTCTTGTGCCCAAGCACGTACAAGCACTGTTTCAGGCAGTGGCAGCCTTGCCGGAGGGCATCGTTGGGGGGGTACCGGAGGATGAGGGGGATGTCGTGGTGGATGATGTCCATGGATCTTTGGCTGAGACCAAAACCGAAGCGGCGACTGGGAATCAAGACGCGGGACCGGTGATGGAGGGCTTGAAGGAACACGAGGACGGGCATGAAACTGGCTAGTCCGGCCCTGGCCGACACGGGCGTCCCAAGTATGGGATACGGGGATTATTTGCGTTTCAGCCGATTGATCCACGAGCGCTATGGACTGCATTTTCCAGAAAGTCGGCGCGCCGATCTGGAGCGGGGTATTCGACAGGCCTATGCCGCATCCACCTGTGGGGATCTGGGTGAATACTACCGATTGCTCCAAGATCCCAGCAGCAATATAGTGCAGTTTGAGCGGCTTGTTAACGCCATCACCATCAGCGAGACGCACTTTTTTCGTGATGCAGGTCAAGTAGATGCTCTGTACAAGGATGTGCTCCCTCGGCTCATCAGTCGCCGGCGTACCTTGCGCACGTTACGGATCTGGAGCGCGGGCTGCGCTAGCGGTGAGGAGCCGTATTCCATAGCCATGTTATTGCGCGAGCTGTTGCCCGACGTGGATGAGTGGTCTATCACTATCCTAGGTACTGATATCAACACCAAGGCGATTGAGCGAGCTCGCCAGGCGGTCTATAGTGAGTGGGCGTTTCGAGAAGATCGAGCCAAGGAGTGGCGGCCGAGGTATTTTCGCCGCAGGGGCAACCGGTATGAGTTGATCCCTTCGGTGCGGCGTATGGTGACCTTTGCCCGGCTCAATCTGATGGAGGACGAGTATCCATCTTACGACTCTAATACGACCTTGATGGACCTGATCCTGTGTCGCAACGTGATGATATACTTTACCGAGCCCATCTCGCGCGACGTCGTTGAACGATTCTACAATTGCCTAACCTACAGTGGGTGGCTGGTGGTTGGGCATGCGGAGCATTCACTGACCATCTATCGCCGGTTTCAGGTGCACAACTTTCCCAGCGCGATTCTATATCAGCGCACCGATGAGGCTGAATCTGGGCCAAAGGTCTGGGAAGAACCACTCTCCCGGGCGAAGGAACGCTTCTTTCCTTCGGTTCTCGTCCCCACGCCTGAAGAGGACATCGGCTCCCTGCCGGCTTTTTTCGATGTTCCTCCCGCGCTGCCAACGACGGAACGACGACGTATTCGTTCAACGGAAGAGGAACCGGAACCCAAGCCTGAACCCGAACTGGATCACATCTATATTCACACCTTGGGGCGGCTGGGACACGTGCATCCTACTGAGCGCGCCCAAGAGTTGCTGGGCTACGGACGCTCTGAGGAAGCACACGAACTGCTCTTGGAAATGGTCAGGGCGGGATCGAAGGATGCCCCTGTGTACGCGCTGCTGGGTCAGGCCTGTGCCAATCTGGGGGATTGGGATAAGGCAGAGCATTGGTGTCGTGAAGCCATCTATGTGGACAAGCTCGCGCTCGATGCCTACTACATCCTGGCCCTGGTGCTTCAGCACCAAGGCCAAGTGGACGCAGCCATCCAGATGATGAGAAAAGTGGTCTACATTGATCGGCACAATGTGCTCGGTCACTTTGGTCTGGCGGATCTGTATCACACAAAAGACCAGTTGCCTCAAGCACTAAAGTCGCTAGACAATGCCGGGCGTCTCCTGGAGGGATGGCCCGAGAATGAGTTTATTCCTGGCTCTGGCGGTATAACCGTCAGTAGCCTACGAGACGCGATTGTTCGTCAGCAGCAAAAGTGGGGTGCGGAGGCATCGGGTGCATAAGGGGCGGATCGTGAAGGAGGTTCCGACAGAATGAGCACCGAGGACAGAACGCTCGCGGAAACGGTGATAGACACAATCAGTATCCCGATGCACGTCATCGACGCGGAACACCGAATCGTACACTTTAACCAGGCCTTTCATAGATGGTGTGAGACTCTCAACCTAAAGCTGACAGTCACGGATGTGGCGGGTCGGGATCTGTTGGATGTTTTCCCCTTTCTGACTACCGCACCTGGGGAGTACCAGCAGGTCTTTGACACCGGCATCCCTTTGGTCACTCAATCCAGCATCAGGATTGAGGGTCGGGACATCTGTACAGAGACTTCCAAGACCCCTATTGTATTGGAGGGAAGGGTTCAGTACGTCATCACCACTGTCCGCGATGTCACCGAGCGGAAGCAAGCGGAGGAGGCGCTTACGACGTATGCGCGTCAGCAGGCGGCCCTGGTCCAGATCAGCACTGACCTGGCCGGCGCCCTGGATGAAGAGCAGGTCTGTCAAAGTGTCGTGAGAGGACTGCACAACAGCCTGAGTTACGACTATCTGGGTATATTTTTGGTGGACGAGACGACGGGGGAGCGCGTGGTGAGCGCTTCTGAGGGCTGGCCTGATGCCCCTTCTGATTGGCGCATCCCCGCAGGACAGGGACTGAGCGAGCGCCCGTTGCTGGATGGACAGCTTCATTACACACCAGACGTTACAAGTGATCCTCGTTATGTTCCTGGTATCACTGGGGGATCGGAGGTGGACGTCCCCATCCGTGTCGGGGATCAGGTCGTGGGCGTGCTGGTGATCGAAGAGCAGGAATCCCACGCTTCTGATGAGGATGACTTTGCGGTGCTGACAGCCGTGGCGAACCAGGCGGGCATCGCCCTACAGCGGGCGCGGCAGCATCAGGCGTTGAGGGAGGCGGAGACCCGGTATCGAGGTCTGTTTGATCGGATACCCGTAGGGCTCTATCGCTCTGCGCCAGATGGTCAGTTCCTTGAGGTGAACGCAGCCTTTGTGGCAATGTTGGGGTATGCAGATCGGGAGAGTATGTTGGCGGTCAATGCGGTGGACCTTTATGCGGACGCCGGAAGCCGCGGAGAGTGGCAGTCGTCGTTGAGCCAGGACGGGATCGTGCGTTTTGAGACAAAGCTGTGCCAGCGGGATGGCACCGTCATCTGGGCGCGAGATAGCGCGCGGGCTATCCGCGATGCCGATGGTCAGGTGCTGTACTACGAAGGCAGCCTGGAGGACATCACGGAGCGCAAGGGAGCGGACGAGTCGCTTCAAGAGGCGTATGCCGAGATGGGGAGGAAGGTTGAAGAACGAACCGCCGAGTTGCGGCGTGAGGTGGCCGAACGTGAGCGTCTTCAGCAAGAGATCATCGAGGCGCAGAGGCAAGCACTGCGAGAACTATCGACTCCCATTATCCCGATAATGGATCGTATCATCGTGATGCCCCTGGTGGGTAACATCGACAGCATGCGGGCCAGGGATATCACCCGCTCGCTTTTGGCTGGAATCCGGGAACATCGGGGCAGCGTAGTGATCCTCGACATCACCGGAGTGCCCATAGTGGACAGCGGTGTGGCCGACCATCTGAACAGGACGATCCAGGCAGCGCGGTTGAAGGGTGCGCGAACCATTATCACTGGGATCTCGGATGCGGTGGCGGAGACGATCGTCGACCTGGGAATCGACTGGAGCGGCGTCGAGACCTTGAGCGATCTCCAGAGTGGCCTATTCGCCGCGCTGCAAAGCTTGGGGGTTAAGCTGACTAGAGAGCGGGCTGATGGGGTAGGCTGATGAAGACAAAAGAGCAGCTTTTGGGCGAGTTGAAGGCAGCGCAAGAACGGATCGCTGAACTGGAGAGACTGGAGAGGGAGCGCGGACCAGCGGAGGAAGAGGCGCGGAGACGTGCAGCCCAGGCCGCGCTGCTCTACGAAGTGGGGCAGCGGGTGAGCGGCAAGCTGCGATTGGAGGACCTGTTTTCCGAAATCGTGACTGCCATCCGTGACGCCTTTGACTATGATGGCGTGTTGCTATGGCTGGTCGACGCTGGGACGGAGCGTGTGGTTCTAGAGACCGTGGCTGGCGAGTATGCCGACATACTCCTCCGTGGTGTCACGCTTGCGATCGGAGAGGGAATGACAGGGCAGGCAGCGGCGACCGGCGAGGCCCAGATCAGCGGTGATGTGAGCAAAAATCCTCACTATGTTCAGAAGGCGGGGGAGACGACAAGATCGGAGCTTGCCGTACCTATCGCATCCGGCGAGACGGTCATCGGGGTCTTGGACATGCAGAGCGACCAATATAATGCCTTTGACGATGCCGACGTGATGTTGATGGAGACGTTGGCCGATCAGCTTGCCGTGGCCATTGAGAATGCAAGACTCTACTACAAAGTCCAGCAGGAACTGAACGGGCGCAAGCGCATGGAGAAAGCGCTCAGAGAATCTCAGGAGGCATTCAACACGGTTCTGGATAGCATCGATGCGGATGTCTATGTCGCTGACTTTGATACGTACGAGATTCTATTCATGAACCAGCATATGCGGGATAGCTTTGGTGCCGACTTTACGGGGGAGACGTGTTGGGAGGCGTTTCGGGAGGGATCGGAACCGTGTGATCACTGCACGAACGCCCAGTTGCTCGACGCCAACGGTGAGCCGACCGAAGTCTGTGTGTGGGAAGGGCACAACCCTATTACGGAGTGCTGGACCATCAACTACGATCGAGCAATCAAGTGGGTAGATGGGCGCTACGTCCGGTTGCAGATAGCGACCGACATCACCAAAGTCAAAGAGGCCGAAGAGGCGTTGCAACAATCTTATGCAGAGGTTGAGAAGCGGGTCGAGGAGCGAACGGCCGAGTTGGAGCGGGAAAGTGCTGAGCGGGAACGGTTGCAGCGCGAGCTGATTGAGGCACAAAGACAGGCATTACGCGAACTATCGACTCCCATCATCCCCATGCTGGATCGCATCATCGTGATGCCCCTGGTGGGCAGCATCGACAGCATGCGGGCCCGGGACATCACGCGCTCGCTTTTGGCTGGGATTCAGAAACACCGGGCCAAGGTGGTGATCCTGGATATCACAGGGGTGCCCATCGTGGACAGCGGGGTGGCCGATCACCTGAACAAGACGATTCAGGCGGCGCGACTAAAAGGTGCGCGGACGATGATTACCGGTATATCTGACGCGGTGGCAGAGACGATCGTGGATCTGGGGATTGACTGGCACAGCATTGCCACCTTGGGTGATCTGCAGAGTGGACTGATCGTGGCGATGGAAAGTCTGGGGATTGAGGTGCGAAGGAGGGAAGCAGGTGGTGAGACTTGGTGAGGTGCGGGTTACCGCCTATCTGCAGGGCTTTGTTGTTGGGAGGTCTCCACAATGGGAGTGAGCGACGAGATGGATGCTCTGGACACATTGGGTACTTCTACCATCCAGAAGCTCGAAAATCTGCTGTTGGTTGCAGTGCCGCGTGATCTGACGGATAGGGATGTCCTACGACTGCGGCGTCAAGTGCTGACGGCAATACGACAGCATCGCTCGCGTTGGGTGTTGCTCGACTTTTCCCGTGTGGACATCTGTGACAGCTTCTTTGGTCGGTTCATTCAGAGCACTGCCAAGATGGCCGATCTTATGGGTGCCGAGGTCGTCGTCGCCGGTCTCCAGGATGCTGTCGTAGAGACGATGGTGGATCTGGGGATGACGTTACCTGGCGTCCATGCCGTCTTGGATCTGGACGATGCGCTGGCGTTGAGCAGAACTGGGTCACGGGGTTCAGCAGGAGTGGAGGAGCAAGGGCCCAGCCGATCCACAGGTTCATCCTGGGATGGCGGGTCCGAGTGGTTGGACCACGATAGCGACAAGACGATGGGTGTGGACACGTCCTACACCCACACCTTTTCCTCCAGTCTGACGGGGAAGTAGCATGGGTGAAGAACAGCCCGTACAGAGAAGGTTCGCCATCAAGAGCATCGTGGACGTGGTGAGAGCACGGCGAAGCGGGCTCGGAATTGCCTTGGAGATGGGCTTTCATCAGGCGGAGGCCAACAAGATCGCTGTGGTCATATCGGAACTGGGGCGAAACATCGAACTATATGCCGGCGAGGGTCTCGTCACAGTGACCAAGTATGATGACCGCATCGAGATCGTGGCAGAGGATCAGGGGCCGGGTATTCCAGACGTGGAACGGGTGATGGCGGGTGGCTATACGACCTCCCAGGGTATGGGGTTGGGTGTGTCAGGATCGAAACGTTTGATGGATGAATTCGATATACATTCGATTATTGGTCAGGGGACAACAATCAAAGCGGTGAAATGGTTACGGTAGAGACTCGAGGTTTTTGAGCCTTGATGGTTTTGGTTGGTTGGGTCAAGGAAAGCAAAAAACCAGGAGGAGACGGCGATGGTTCTGGACAAAGCCCTGTGTGAGACTTGTGTATCGATCAAACACGATGCTGATGTCTTGCTTGCCTATCAAAAGGGACGAGCGCTGGCGGCCGAGATGGGCTTTTCGAATGAAGACCAGATGATCGTTGTCATCGCCATTATGGAGGTGGCGCGTAACATCGTCCGCTATGCAGGGCAGGGTGAGGTCAGTTTCAGTGTCTTTCAACAGGACGGTAGACACGGTCTTCACATCGTTGCGCGCGACAGCGGTCCAGGTATCCCGTCCATCGAGCGTGCACTAGAGAACGGCTATTCCACGGGAGGTGGCCTCGGACTGGGATTGTCAGGAGCCAAGCGGCTGATGGACGAGTTCGAGATCACGTCACGGGTTGGTCAGGGGACGACGATAGAGATGAAAAAGTGGAAGTGATGGATGTCGGCGATTCACCCCGTGGACCGATCATTGAGTGGGGCGTTGCCGGCCGGTCCTTTGATGGTCGTACTGAATCGGGCGATCAGTATCTGGTTGAACCCTACCCGGATGGGGTGCTGGTAGCGGTTGTGGATGGTCTGGGTCACGGACCGAGCGCAGCGGTCGCAGGTCAAACTGCGATCGCAGCGCTGGAAGGCCACGCGCATGAGCCGGTTGTTCCGCTGCTCAAGCGTTGCCACGAGAGCCTAAGAAGGACGCGAGGAGTCGTGATGAGTCTGGCGTCGTTCAGTGCAGTCACCAGCACGATGACGTGGTTGGGTGTGGGTAACGTAAAGGGAGTGCTCCTTTGTCCAAATGGAGGGGGAGACCATACGCGTGAGCACCTCTTACTGCGGGGTGGGGTAGTTGGCTATAACCTGCCCACGTTGCGTCCTGGTGTACGCCCCATTGCGCGAGGTGACACGCTCATTCTGGCCACCGATGGCCTGCGGAGCGCTCTCGTAGAGGATCTGGCCCTTGGCGATCCACCGCAGCGGATGGCCGATGCGCTTCTCGATTTGCACCGCCGGGGGACCGACGATGCTATGGTTCTAGTGGCTTGCTACATTGGGTCGAGCCAAGACTCGTGATGGCTTCTCAGGAGTTGGGTGGCTCGGGAGAATGAACAGGTGGGGGTAGAATGAACGAAAGCGGTACAGAATCCGGACGTGAAGGCAGTCTCGATTGGAAAGCCGTCCATCAGCGTCTGACCGACTTCAGAGCAGCGATGGAAGAGTCTGCTGAGGTATCCGTGGAGGAACTGCGGAGGGTGTGGGCCCGCCGGGCGGCTGAACTGGCTCGGGCACCAGAGGGTGAGGATGAGGGTGAGCATATCGAGTTGCTGATGATGCGGTTGGGGCGTGAGGCCTACGGCGTCGAAGCGCGGTATGTTTACTATGTAAAGGTGGCAGACCTGATCACGCATGTGCCCCGCGTTCGGGATTGGGTGGCAGGTGTGGTCAACCTGCGCGGGCGTATTCTGTCAGTTTTGGACCTGCGACGTCTGTTTAGCCTGCCCTCTGCTGAGGCCGGGGAAGACGACGAGTTGGATACTGAGGAAATCGGGCCATACCTGGTGGTCGTTGAGACGGCGACTATGGAGATTGCACTGCTCGTCGACGACGTGTTGACCGTCGAGTCGGTGCCAGTCAGTCAGATTCAGGATGTGGTCGGCACTGTGCGCGGCCTGCATCCTGAATACGTGTTCGGAGTTTTGGCGCGGGACGACGCGGATGCTGGTGCCGGGAAAAACGGCTCTATTGTGGTGGTGTTGGACCTGGCAGCCCTGTTGGCGGATGAGCGACTGATCGTCCACGAGGAGATCGTCTAGAGTGGGTCGTGTTAACGTGTGATGGTTGATATCAAAATACAGGGGGAGATCAAGGAGAAGTCGTATGGCTGTAATTGAACGACTACGAATCCGATCGATCCAGGTGAAAATCGTGTTTTGGGCAGGGCTGTGCCTGCTGCTGGGGCTGACTCCTATGATGGGATATGCGACAAAAGCTCTCTATGACATCGCGGCCGAGTCAACTGAGGACCATATTGTCGCAGAGGTGCTTCTGGAGACCGAAGAGATCAAGGATGGCATAGAGTCGGCACTGAGCGAGGCGCGTGTGCTGGCACATACGCTTGCGGCAACCAAGCGCGAGAAACTCGAGTTAACGCGAGGCGAGGCCAGTGTTTTGTTGAGAGGTGTTCTGGATTACGGCCCGCGGGTGATTGGGGCCTACACAATCTGGGAGCCGGATGCGTTTGATGGGCGGGATGCGGATTTTGCTGGCCAGGAACCGTATGACCAGACAGGACGCTTTGTGGCCTACTGGCTCAGGGATGAGCAGGGAAGGGTGAGGCAAGGAGTGCCGGCGGACATCAAGGTCGAGGGTCTTGAGGAATACTACGAATTGCTCAAAAAGACCCGGCTGGAGTACGTGGTGGGACCCTATATGCGCGATGTCCATGGTAAGGAGCTGCCGATTGCGTCCTTGGTGGTGCCGATCATTGTGAACGGGCATCTGTATGGCATTATCGGGGCAGACATAGACCTGTCGTTTGTCCAAGGGTGGGCGGATGAGGCGAACATCCAGAATGGAGTGGGGAAGGCGATCGTCGTGAACAACGGCGGCATCTTGGTTGGCGTGACAGACCAACCAGAGTTGGTGGGCCAGGGTATGGAGGTGATTCACGGCCCAGACGCTGAGGACAGGTTGGGCACTATCCAGCGGGGTGAAAAGGGCGTGAAGTTGACACAGCATACGATGGAAGTCTTTGTGCCGATGGCGTTTGGTTACGCAAAGGCGCCCTGGTCGGTGAACGTGTCCATCCCTCGAGTTGAGGTCAACCGTGTGGCAAGCGCATTGGTCTGGCGACTCACAGGGATTGCTGGGCTTGTGGTCCTTGGCATCTTGGTACTGCTGTGGTTCGTGGCGGGAAAGGTAGCCAAGCCCATCCAGACGATCACCAAGGTCGCGCGATCTGTCAGCCAGGGCGACCTGACGGTCAAGGCTGATGTTCGATCGGGAGATGAAACGGGCGTACTGGCGGATACATTCAACCAGATGCTCTTCCAGTTGCGCGACATGTTGCGGAGCGAGCAGGAACAGCGGGCTTATCTTGAGGTGATGGTCGAGGCGTATGTTGATTACGTGGCCAACGTTGCCAAGGGTGACTTGACTGCCCGGCTGGCTATAGGTGAGGATGTGGATGACTCTGGTGATCCGTTGACAGTGTTGGGGAACGAGTTGAATGCGACGACGGCCAGCTTGCAGAATATGACGCTCAAGATCCGGGAGGCAGCGATGGGTCTGAGTAGCGCTTCTTCCGAGATCCTGGCAGCGACAACGCAGCAGGCGTCGGGAGCCAGCGAGCAATCGGCGGCGATTGCGGAGACGACGACGACGGTGGATGAGTTGAAGACGATCGCGCAGCAGTCGATGGGGCGGGCGCAGGAGGTGGCGGGGACGTCGCAACGGACGGTGGAGGTATCGCGCGCAGGGCGGGAAGCGGTGGTGGCAGCGATCGGGAGTATGGGGGAGATCAGGGCACGGGTAGAGGGGATAGCGGAGAACATTCTGACGCTGTCAGAGCAGACGCAGCAGATCGGGGAGATCATTGCGACGGTGAATGAGATCGCGTCCCAGTCAAACATCCTGGCGTTGAACGCGTCGGTGGAAGCGGCGCGGGCGGGGGAGTATGGGAAGGGATTTGCGGTGGTGGCGGCGGAGGTGAGGAGTCTGGCGGAGCAATCGCGGCAGGCGACGGCGCAGGTGCGGGCGATCCTGTCGGACATCCAGGGGGCGACGAACGCGACGGTGATGGCGACAGAGGAGGGGACGAAGGGGGTGGAGGAGGGGATGAGGTTGGCGGGGAAGGCTGGGGAAGCGATAGAGGAGCTGGCAGGGGTGATAGAGGAGAGTGCGCAGGCGGCGGCGCAGATGGTGGCAGGGGGGAGGCAACAGGCGGCGGGGGTGGAGCAGGTGGCGGTGGCGATGCAGTCCATCAACCAGGCGACGGTGCAGAGCCTGGCGAGCACCCGGCAGGCGGAGAAGGCGGCGCGAGAGTTGAACGATTTGGCGCGCAGCCTGAGCGATACCGTGGAGCAGTATCGGTTGTAGCTCTTTCGGTCGTGGCTGGGGATTTTAGCAACGCAACCGTAATTGGGCCGTAACCCTGATTGGTGAATTGGCATTGTATAATCAGAAGGGGCAAAACGTGGGCCTAGTTGACGATTCAGGGACAAGTTGAGGGCCAACGTGAGCAAGAAGTGTGTCAATCAAGGAGGACAGGATGTCCCTCGCGGCTAAAGTTCGGGAACAGCTTATCAGTTCCTTTCGTGTCGAGCTGGCTGAACACGTTCAAACGATGAACGACGGCCTACTGATTCTCGAGCAGGGGACTGCTGAGGATGAACTGCGCAAGACCGTACTAGAGAACATCTTCCGTGCTGCCCACAGCCTGAAAGGGGCCGCTCGTGCTATGGGCGTCACGATGATTGAGCAACTCGCACATGGTCTGGAAAGTGTGTTGGACGACCTGCAGAAAGGCGTCATCCAGCAGACGACAGGTCTCTTTACCGCCTGCTACCGGACTGTTGATGCGATTCAGGTTGTGCAGACAGCGTATGAGGCTGGTGAGATCACTCCCCCGATCGAGGCACTGCAGGCACTGGCTGATCTGGAAGGGGCGCGATCCGGCATGCCGGAGGCACAGGACTCGGACTCCACCGAGATCTCTGAATCCCCTTCGGCGGAAGAAAAAGTGGAATCAGATGACGTGGTGGAGGAAACGACGGAGCCAGTCTCTATTCCCGAGCCGGAGCCCTTGGATGCTGGATCAACACTTGCGGTGGAGATGGCAGAGGCAGCTCCTCCAAGTCCGCCAGAACCAACCTGGACGGATGACTCGGCCCTAATGCCCCCAGTATCTGCGTTTGGGATGGATGAGACCATCCGCGTCAGTGTGAGTAAGCTTGATGCACTGATGGCTCAATTGAGTGAGCTCCTTGTCACAAAGATCCGCGCCGAGCAACGGCTAAGCCAGGTGTTACACCTTCAGGAGTTTATGGTGTCTTGGCAGAAGGAGTGGCTCGCCGCTCGCAATGCCTACAATAGACTCTTGCGCCACGACATGGAGGGAACTTTGGGCGGGCATGGTCTTGGCCCGGTGGAGGTAGCGCCTGGCGGGGCCAAGGATCGGTACGGGGTCAGTCGCCGATCCGTGGGATCAGAGCGCGGTGGCATAGATCACAAGGTGGGGAAAGATATAAGTTCACTGCTAGGGTTCAATGGCGCCAGCCAGGAACGGCTCCGGGAGATGCAGACGTTGGTCAACAGACTCTCGCGCGAATACGCCAATGACACGATGCATATGTCACTGGTGATCGATGAGCTGGAACAGGAGATCAAGCGGGTCCGTATGCTTCCTCTCACGACGATCACCGGCACATTCGGGCGAATGGTACGTGATTTGGCGCAGGGATCGAAAAAAGAAGCAGTGTTCCAGGTCATTGGCGGCGAGACGGAGCTTGACAAACGGGTGCTGGAGCAGATCAAGGATCCATTGATCCATCTCCTGCGTAATGCTGTTGACCATGGTGTCGAACCTCCGCGTGACCGAGAGGCGGTGGGCAAGTCGCGCGTTGGAACCATCACCCTCACGGCTGAGCAACTGGGGAAGGACGTGGTCATCTCCGTCTCAGACGATGGGGGCGGATTGGATCTGGGCGCTATTCGTGGGGTCATCTCAAGGCGGAGCGGGGTAGATGCACAGTTGTTGAGTGATGAGGATTTGCGAGAGGCCATCTTTACCTTGGGCATCACGACTAGCCCTATCATCACCGATATCTCTGGGCGCGGGGTGGGGCTTGATGTGGTGCGTCGAAATGTGGAGGCGCTGCATGGCCGCATTGACGTGGACTCTAGGCTTGGCCAGGGAACCACATTCACCCTGATTCTCCCGCTGACGTTGACCAGTTCGCGAGGATTGTTGGTGAAGGCGGCTGGCGAATTGTTCGTCATTCCCCACAATGCGATCGAGCATATCATGCAGATCGTTCCCAAAGACGTGATTGCTTTGGAGGGACACGACGCGGTACTCTACGGCGGACGCCCACTGGCGCTGGTGCGTCTGGCGGATGTGCTGAATCTCCAGCCGATGGAAGGGCAGCGGGATGGAGACAGGATCCCGGTGGTGATTCTGGCCGCGGCTGAGCGCCGTATGGCTTTTGCTGTGGACGCCCTGGCTGGCGAGCAGGAAGTCGTGATAAAGGGACTGGGCAAGCAGTTGACGCGTGTAGGTGGGGTCGGCGGCGCGACCGTGATGGGCAGCGGAGAGGTAGTGCTCATCCTCAACGTAGCCGACCTGATCAAGCTAGGCCTGCGGGGTGAGCATCGTTCCGTTCTGGCCGCGCTTGTCAGACCAGTTCCGACGAAGGAGGTGCGGGCCCAGAGGCGTGTGCTGGTCGTCGATGACTCGATCACCACCCGTACCCTGGAGAAGAACATCCTGGAAGCCGCGGGCTACATTGTGCAACTGGCGACCGACGGCCAAGAGGCATTGGGCGCCATCGCGGCTGAAGGTGTACCCGATTTGGTCGTCACAGACGTCGTGATGCCTCGGCTGGATGGATTTGGGCTTACACAGCGCCTAAAGGAGGATCCTCGCACGGCGGACATTCCCGTAATCCTGGTCACGTCGCTGGACTCAGCAGAGGACAAGTCTCGAGGTATTGAGGTTGGCGCCGATGCCTATATCACCAAAAGCACCTTCGATCAGAACAACCTTTTGGAGACTATCGAACAACTGATATAATAAGCAGTAGAGGTTATAGGATGGCAAAGACCGGCAAGACCGTCTTAATCGTGGAGGACAGCCCAGCACAGGCACTAGCTCTTAAGCATTTGTTGAAGGAAGAGGGGTTGCAGGTGCTCTGGGCACCTGATGGACAGGTCGGGGTAGAGTTGGCGCAGCAGCATGTTCCAGACGTCATCGTACTTGATGTTGAGATGCCCAAGATGGGCGGCTTTGAGGCCTGCAGGCGTTTGAAGGAGGACAGTCGGACGGCTAGTGTTCCAATCATAATGCTTACCGTCCGTGACGACGCAGTCTCCGCGCTCCGGGGGATTGACTTGGGGGCGGTAGACTTTATTCCCAAGGATGCCTTTTCAGGCCCTGTATTGCTAGAGACTCTGCGTCAGTTGCACATCCTGCCAAAGTCGGGCGATATGTCTGCGAAGGTTGGGAAAGACGCTGCCGGGGACCGCGGGCCTGATAAACCATCAAGGCGAGAAGGTGGTAGTTGATGATCGAGAGCCAAACGATTGCGGTGCAGACCGAATTCGACGTCTATATGGCTCGGATGCAGGTACGCAAGCTGGCCAGAGAAGTCGGTTTCGATATCACGAATCAGGCACGGGTTGCCCTCGCAACCTCATCATTGGCCCGTGCATTGAGGTTGGGGGAGTTACACAGGGGGCAGGTTGTCATTGATCCTATTGGAGAAAACGGGCGTTCGGGTTTGCGGGTAGCGTGCACAGCGACCAACAACACCGGCTTTGAGGTTGAATCGCGGGCGTTTTCAGATGTAAAGTGGCTGGTGGACGAACTGACCGTTGAGAACCTGCCGCCCAACGATATCCAGGTGACTCTGGTCAAGTGGATGAAATAAGATGAGGGGCGAATATGTCTGAGCCGGGTGGTGTGACTGAACCGAAAAAGAAAACGGTCTTGGTAGTCGAAGACAGCCCAACTCAAGCACTGCATATGCAGGCCTTGTTGGAGCAAGAGGGATTGAGTGTCCTGCTGGCTCACGATGGGAAGATAGGTCTTGAGATGGCGCGGGAACTAGGTCCCGATCTCATCGTACTCGACGTTCAGATGCCAGAGATGAATGGATTTCAGGTGTGTGGCGAGCTAAAGAACCGGCGTGCCACAAAGGACATTCCGATCATCATGTTTACGCGTCACGACGAGCGGGAGGCAGTGGTTTTGGGTCTGCAGACGGGTGCGGTTGACTATATTCCGAAGGATGCGTTTGCGGATGCGGTGTTGCTAGAGACGCTGCGACAGATGAAGTTGATCGAGTAGGGCAAGGCGGAACTGGCGTCCGGCCGGCGTGAGGAGACATCCAAAGGCTCTTGTACAGATGGCAAGTGCGGCGACAAAAAAGCTCATTCGTGTCCTGGTTGTTGACGACTCCCAGGTCGTGCGGCAAATACTGATCAGCATGCTGGAGACAGTCCCAGATTTTGAGGTGGTGGGACAGGCGCAAGATGGTGTAGAGGCCGTGCGCCTGACCGCACGGCTGCGGCCCGATGTGGTCACAATGGATATCCGTATGCCTCGTCTCGATGGGCTAGGTGCGATTCGGGAGATTATGAGTACCACGCCCACGCCGATCGTCGTGGTGGCAGCAAGTGTATACGAATCAGATCTCAACATCGCGTTTTCAGCCATCGAGGCTGGCGCCCTGACGGTAGTGGAGAAACCCAAGGGCATCACCCCTGAGGCATATGGGGCTGCCCGTGACCAGTTGGTGACAACGATCCGCTTGATGTCTGATGTGCAGGTAGTCACGCTGCGCCCTGGCCGTCGATCAACTGATGGATCACCTAGGCGTCACGCGGATGCGCAGGGCACACTTGCGCCCTATGACGCCGAATTGATCGCGATGGCTGCCTCTACTGGTGGGCCGGGTGTATTGCGCCAGATTCTGAGCGAGTTGCCAGGTGATCTATCAATTCCAATAGTGGCCGTGCAACACATTACGCCGGGCTTTGCCCAGGGCTTTGCCCAGTGGTTGGATGGTGAGACTGCGCTGGACGTAAAGATAGCGGAAGATGGTGAGCGTGTTCACCCGGGTCATGTTCTGATCGCGCCTGACGACACGCATTTGACGGTGGCGTATGGGGGTATTATCCATCTCGATCATTCGGACCCGGTACGCGGGCAGCGGCCCTCGGCCACACGTCTGTTTGACTCGGTGGCGCAGGCGTACGGCACGGCTTCTGTTGGCATCGTGTTGACTGGAATGGGCGACGATGGAGCCGATGGTCTGGAGAGCCTTCGTCGGGTGGGTGGACACGTGATTGCACAGGATGAAGAGAGTTGCGTGGTCTTTGGAATGCCCAAAGCCGCAATTGAGCGCGGCATTGTGGATAGGGTGATGGCGCCGGACAAGATTGCATCAGTGCTCAAGTACTATGATAGGTGTCGCAGATCCGGGGATCGAGTTGCTGCTGCACCACGTCGGGTAGGGAGCTTGTCAGAACAAGTCCATTAAGAACAGGAGTGGCAGACAGATGAGTACAAGTGTAGAACATTCAGAAAGCGGGAACAAACCCATAGTGCCAACACAGCTCGTGGAGCACGCGGCCCTGGCTTCCATCAGCGATGGCATAGTTGTCAATGACAATGAGGGCAAGGTATTGGTGCTCAATCGAGCTGCCGCCCGTATGCTGCGGGTCGATCCTGAGGCTGTGCTGGGGCAGCCAGTGAGCGCACTCTTTGAGCCGTTCTCACCCCGGGGGCGGTTGACCATCGCTGAAGCCATGGAACGCCTACGCGCCGATCCCTACTTTTACGGACAGAGTGGAAAGCCGGCTGAGACGGTCATGGAAATCGGTCTACGATTCATACAGGCGCATCTCTCCCCTGCCCTGACCGGTTCGGGGGATTTCCTGGGAATCGTCACCGTGCTACGCGATATCACGCGTGAGGTTGAAGCCGATCGTGCCCGGAGCGATTTCGTCTCCAACGTCTCACACGAATTGCGCCTGCCGCTCACTGCCATCAAGGGATACTGCGATCTATTGTCGTTTGACGCACTTGACCAGCTTGACGAGGAACAAATGCGCTTCCTACAAATCGTGCAGGGCAATGCGGATCACCTGGTTACGCTGATCAACGACCTGCTGGATATCAGTCGCGTCGAGAGTTATCGCCTCGATCTGGATGTCCAACCGGTGCAGATGGAGGTGATCGTGCGTGATGTGGCCAATACGGTCAAGCCGCAGTTCAACCAAAAGAACCTGCATCTGACGCTTGACATCGACCCCAACATCGAGCCTGTTTTGGGTGACGCAACCCGTCTTAGTCAGGTGGTCGCCAACCTTATGAACAACGCCTGTCGTCGTACACCCGATCGCGGACGTGTTACAGTTGCTCTGTCAAGTTCTGCTGACGGGGTGCAGGTGAGCATCGCCGATGCGGGAGCCCTTCTGTCGTCGGAAGACAGGGCCAGGGTATTTGAGCGCTTCCACCGCATGGAGGATTCACTCCTCGACGATGCGCACCCCACTGGCTTGGAGTTGACGGTCGCCAGGATGCTGGTTGAGATGCACGGTGGACGGATGTGGGTAGATAGCGGGGTGGGGCAAGGGAGCACTTTTTCCTTTGTCCTGCCGTCGCGTGCTGCTGCGCCCAGCGATGTGGTTGACAAGACGACTGGAGAGCCCGAGCGCTCCCAAACCGTGTTGGTTGTCGAGGATGACGGCGACATCGCGCAGCTCATTGCTCTGCAATTGCGTCGCGAGGGGTTCGAGGTGTTTACGACTGCATACGGTGAGGAAGCCGTGTCATTGGCCCAAACCGAGCCTATTGACCTTGTGACGTTGGACATGATGCTGCCGGATATCAGCGGTATGGAGGTATTGCACCGTCTGAAGGCTAATTCTGAGACAGCCGAGATTCCCGTGATCATCGTGTCCGTGCTGTTGCCCGAACAGACCGGCGATGCTGACCGGAGTGTGGTTGAGCATATCACCAAGCCCTTTGCCTTCGATAAACTCATAGAGAGCATACGGCGGACACTGGATGCTTCGGCATAGGAGAAACCGGTCGCCGCATGTGGGATGACGCAAATATGGTCGTCCTGAGCTGGGTGGCTGCTGCTCAGATCGTCCATCTGCCACTCGGTATTCAATCGACATCACCGCCTCACCTCAATGGTGAGGCGGTTTCTCGTGTGCCCGGTTGCGGACTGGAGTCATTGACAATCGGTCTTGTGTCGTGTACAATATGACCCTGGTCAACTTTGTTCTTGGGTCAATTATGATGGTGGCGATGGACGAGAACCTTTCGCGGCGCGAGCGAAAAAAGAAAGAAACACACAGACGACTGATGGAAGTCGCACTGCGGTTATTCCGAGAGCAGGGCTATGAGGCCACCACTGTTGAGGAGATTACCGCAGCGGCGGACGTCGCCAAGGGCACTTTTTTTAACTACTTTGAGACGAAAGAGGCTATTCTGCCTGCTCTGGCCAGTTGGCGATTTCGTCAACTGGAGACGGTGTTGATGCCAGAGCACGGGGCGCCTGTCAGTGGGGTGGCACGAATCAAGCTAGCTCTGCGGTTGGTGGCTGATGACCCCCTGGCCGAGCCGGTGCTGGTTCACCGCCTGTCTGCGGCCAGTATGCACCGTGCGGACCTCAGTCCGGCGCACGCTCTGACCAACCTGCTGGCGGAGCAAGTGCGCCAGGCCCAGGAGGCTGGTGAAATTCGTGACGATCTGTCTGCTGTCTACTTGGGAGGTGTAATGCGCGTTTTGTTCTTTCAGCAGTTGATGCTTTGGCATTGTGGTCAACGCTCCGTTCCTCTGCACGAATTGCTGGACAGGACGGTGGATCTGCTACTGGATGGCGTTGCGGGTCCTCGGTGGAAGGGGGCATCGTGAAGTATCTGTGGCGGGCGTTAGGGTATCTGAGGCGCTACTGGGTGCTGGCTGCCGGTACCTTCCTGGGTCTAGTCCTTTCCACCGCTGCCCGTCTGGGCATTCCGCGTATGACTCAAGCGACTATTGACGATGGGATCGCTGCTGGACGGATAAGCGTCGTCGTGTGGGCCTCGATCGCTACGGTGGGTATGGCGCTGATCGGATCCCTCTTTTCCTTTCTGCAGGGTGTACTCGCCGCGCGTACTGCCCAGGGCGTCGCTTACGATCTTCGCAATCAGCTCTATGCAAAGATTCAATCGCTGTCTTTCAGTTATCATGATCGTGCTCAGACTGGGCAGCTTTTGACGCGGGCGACGTCGGATGTTGAGATGGTGCGCACGTTCGTCGGTATGGGCTTTGTGCAACTGCTCAGTGCCGTACTGATGATGCTGGGCAGCATGGTGCTGTTGTTCGCTACCGATTGGCAATTGGCGCTGATCATGCTCGTCCTGGTGCCACTTACCTTGGGGTTGTTTGCCTTCTTCGCTGGTAGGGCGCGGCCATTGTTTATGCAGATCCAGCAACGCATGGCGGATCTGAATACTGTGCTGCAGGAGAACCTGGTCGGCATTCGGGTCGTGAAAGCCTTCGCCCGGGAGTCCTTCGAGTTCCGGCGGTATACGAAGGCCAATCAGAGTCTGTTCGATCTCAACCTGGTCGTCGGTCGGATGTTCGCGATGGCCATACCGCTGATCTTTCTCATTGCCAATCTGGCATCGTTGGCTGTATATTGGATTGGCGGCTACCAGGCTATCGCAGAGCGCATCAGCGTGGGACGATTGGTCGCTTTCTCGAACTATATGCTGATGGCTTTCTTCCCGATGCTGATGCTGGGAATGATCATGGCGATGATCTCACAGGCAGGGGCCTCGGCTGAACGTGTCTTTGAAATCCTGGATGCTCAGTCAGAGGTAACCGAGAGAGCGAACGCGGTCGACCTTTTAGGTGACCAACAGCGGGTAGCTTTTGAGCAAGTGAGCTTTCGTTACTTTGGTGGGGGCGAACCGGTACTCAACGATATCAGTTTCGCGGTTGAGCCCGGGCAGACGATTGCCCTGCTCGGTGCGACGGGCTCCGGGAAGTCCACCATCGTGGCCCTCATTCCGAGATTCTATGACGTGAGCGAAGGACGAGTGATTATCGGCGATCAGGATGTTCGTGACATCAGGCTGAATTCCTTAAGGCGGCAGATCGGCATCGTTCTCCAAGAAACGACGCTCTTTTCCGGTACGATTCGAGACAACATTGCGTATGGTCGGCCAGAGGCCTCGCAAGAGGATGTAGTTGCCGCTGCAAAAGCTGCCGAGGCACACGACTTTATCATAGGCTTCTCCGATGGATACGACACGCTGGTGGGAGAACGGGGTGTCACGCTTTCTGGTGGGCAGAAGCAGCGGATTGCCATTGCCCGGGCGCTGATTCTCAGCCCGTCGATTCTCATTCTGGACGATGCGACCTCCAGCGTTGATTATGAAACGGAGTATCGCATCCAACAGGCGCTGGAGCGACTGAAAAAGGACCGGACGAGCTTTGTGATCGCTCAACGCATTTCCACGGTGCTCAACGCAGATCAGATCCTCGTGCTGGACCGGGGAGAGATTGTGGCGCAAGGCACTCACGAGGAACTATTGGAGGAGAGTTCCATCTACGCAGAGATCTACTATTCGCAGCTAGAGGAGGATCTGGTGGGGCGCACGGAGGTCCTGGTACAATGATGTTCGGCGGCGGTAGACACATGCAGGGCGTTTTGAGTCAGGAGCAGGCCAAGCCTGTGGCGACGGGCAAGGCCGTTCGCCGCCTGCTGATGTATTTCAGGCCATTCTGGGGCTTGTTGGCTTTGGTGGCGGTGCTGATCATCATTAGCACAGGGCTGCGTTTGGCTGCGCCTTACCTGACCGGCGTTGCTGTAGATCAGTTTATCGCGCCTGGCGATCAACCCCGTCCGGCATGGCTAGGGGGACTTTTGGACGCGTTGGGCTCTGTACAGGGCCCTGAGGGTGTCAGTCGCAATGCTGGCTTGACAGCCACAATGCTCCTGCTGCTGGGAGTCTACCTGCTTGACTGGGCAGCCACTGCGGCCCAATTCTACCTGATGACGTTGGTGGGACAGCAGGTGCTACTCCATATGCGCACACAGATTTTCGAGTGCATTCAGACACTCTCGCTCAGGTTCTTTGATCAGCACGAGACCGGAGATCTGATGTCCCGCCTGGTGAACGACACGCAGGTGATCAATCAGCTACTCAGTGGTGGGGTGGTGCGGCTGGCGAGTATGGGGCTCTCTCTGATCGGCATCGTCGCTTCAATGGTAGGACTCAACTGGCGGCTAGCATTGGCGAGCTTTGTCGTTCTACCGGTGATGTTCCTGGCCACGACCGTTTTCTCTCAGCGAGCGCGTACCGCCTTCCGTCGTACGCGCCAGACCATCGGTGAGGTGAGCGCCGGGTTGCAGGAGAACATTGCTGCTGTGCGCGAGGTACAGGCATTCGGGCGGGAGAGCGAGAACGTGGCCGAGTTCAATGAATTGAACGCCGCGAACCGGGATGCCAATGTTCAGGCTGAATCTATTCTCTCGGCCTTTTCTCCTACTCTGGATGTGCTCAGCACTATCGCCTTAGCGATTGTGGTTGGCTATGGCGGTTACCTGGTACTGGCGTTCGATCCACCGTTGGTCAGCGTGGGAGTCATCGTCTCTTTCCTGATCTATGTGCAGCGATTCTATGAACCGGTGCGGATGATCGCCAATCTCTACGCACAGCTTCAGGCGGCGATCGCCGGGGCTGAGCGCATTTTCGAATTGCTTGATACCCAGCCGGATATCGTTGATGTGCCGGGGGCGACTGCCCTGCCTGCTATCCAGGGATCGGTCGCGTTCGATAACGTCACGTTTTCCTACGATGGAGAGGAACCGGTGTTGCTGGACATCTGCCTCAGGGCGGAGCCGGGGCAAACGGTGGCCCTGGTGGGGCCAACCGGGGTTGGCAAGACGACGCTGGTCAGCCTGCTAAGCCGATTCTACGACGTGGACGATGGTGCGATCAGGATAGATGGTCACGATCTGCGGGAAGTGACTCGGGAGAGCCTGCGGCAGCAGATGGGGATTGTCCTGCAGGACACATTTCTGTTCTCAGGCACGGTGATAGATAATATCCGCTATGGGCGGCTGGAGGCGAGTGACGGGGATGTTGTGCAGGCGGCACAGTTGGCCAATGCTGACCAGTTCATCACACGGCTGCCGGAGGGCTACAAGACCGAACTGGGTGAGCGGGGACACAACTTGAGCCAGGGACAGCGGCAACTGATCGCCATCGCTCGGGCGGTGCTGGCCGACCCACGCATCCTGATCCTCGATGAGGCGACCTCGAGTGTAGATACGCGCACTGAACGGTTGATCCAACAGGCGCTAGGGGAACTGCTCAAGGGGCGCACGTCTTTTGTTATTGCTCATCGGCTAAGCACGATACGAAACGCCGATCAAGTGCTCGTGCTTGAAGAGGGCCGTATCGTGGAACAGGGTACTCACGAGAAATTGCTGGCTGCGCGAGGCTTGTATTACGATCTGTATAACAGCCAGTATCGACGTCAGGAGTCATCCTGACTCGGCATCGTGTCACACAGTTGGCACTGCGGGGCCGATCCCGAGTTTGATCAGCGGCGCCGCTTGGGTGTTATCATTTCTCTTCGCCGACCTGGTAAACCTCTTCCTTGAGTACACCGACAAAGGGGAGATTCCGATACTCCTCGGCGTAGTCTAGCCCATATCCGGCCACGAATTCATCCGGCACCTCAAAGCCCACATAGTCCAACGGTATGCCCAGTTCACGGCGTGCCGGTTTGCTCAACAGGGTGCAAATCCGTATGCTGGCAGGGCCTCTCGTCTGCAGATTGCGGATGATATAGTCCAGCGTGCGGCCCGAGTCGACGATGTCTTCCACGATCAGTACGTGCCGTCCCTCGATGTTCTGAGCCAGGTCAAGCAGAATACGGACCACGCCCGTGCTGACTGTGCGCTTACCATAGGACGAAATCTCCATAAAATCTACTTCGTGCCGTATCTCCAGATGGCGTACCAGGTCAGCCAGGAATATGAATGCTCCCTTGAGCACGCAGACCAGAAGCGGGCAGTCATCGTCGGTGTAGGTTGCGTTGATCTCTTGGGCCAGTTCGGCCACCCGTGCCTGCAATTGCTGCTCCGAGATCAGGATCTTGCCAACGTCATCACGCAATCCCATCTTTCCCTCCCTGCGCTAGCATCCGGCGTTCGATCTTTGTTCGGTCATTGGTGCGTTTCTTGCTTCAACACGGCGATGTAGGGCAGCGTGCGGAAACGATCGTCATAGTCCAGTCCATATCCTACGACCCACACGTCTGGTATCTCAAACCCCAGATAGTTAACTGGCACCTCGACCTGGCGGCGCTCTGGCTTGCTTAGCAGGGTGCAGGTGCGGAGCGACACGGGATTGCGGGCGTGAAAGGTGCGTAGGAGGTACTCTAGCGTGTATCCGGTATCCACGATATCCTCGACGATGAGCACGTGACGATCGGGGATACTGGTCCGCGTGTCCATGATGAGGCGCACTGCCCCTTTGCTGACTGTGCTCCGTCCATAGCTAGAGAGAGCGATGAAATCAACACGGTGCGTCACCGTCAGATTCCGCACCAGGTCGGAAAGGAAGATGAAGGCGCCCTTCAATACCCCAATCAATACCAGTTCATCGACGTTGGCATAGTCCGCGTTGATCTGGGCTGCCAGCTCCTGGATCCGAAGGGCAATCGTCTCTTCGCTCAACAGGACGCTTTCGATTCCGTCGGGAAGGCTCATTGAAAGTGGCTCTACAAGGTTGCTCGAAACTAGGGCTCGGGCTTGTGTATCTCGTGGCATCCTCGGCAGCGTGCTTCGTACACCTCGTTGGCCCCCACCAGGATCACGGGATCATTGTAGGCCGCCGGTTGGCCGTCTATCAGGCGCTGTGTTCGACTGGCTGGCATTCCGCACACCACGCAGATGGCCTGAAGTTTGTCCACCCGCTCCGCCCGCGCCATCAGCGCCGGCACGGGCTCGAAAGGCTGGCCGCGAAAGTCCATATCCAACCCGACGACGATCACTCGTCTTCCCTGGTTGGCCAGTTCCTCGCACAGCGTCACCACGTCGGCGTCAAAGAACTGGACCTCGTCCAGCGCCACCACCGTCGTGTCTGGCTCGATTAGTGTCCGCACCTCGGCCGTGTCCGATACCGGCACAGCTTCGATCTGCAGGCCGTTGTGGGAGGTCACTTCCCGATCAGCGTAACGTGTGTCTATCGCTGGTTTGAAGACTTGTATCTTCTGGCGGGCAATCTGGGCACGGCGCACACGCCGGATCAGTTCCTCCGTCTTGCCGCAGAACATGCTTCCACAGATGACCTCGATCCATCCG
>CAYUIS010000030.1:38733-43012 GCA_964444825.1 uncultured Anaerolineales bacterium
CAGTTCCTCCGTCTTGCCGCAGAACATGCTTCCACAGATGACCTCGATCCATCCGCTGTTGGGCTTGCTGTACATCAGTGGTCTCTCTCCAATGAAAAGGGGGCAGGTGCGGTGCACCTGTGATGGTGCACGACCTGCCCCCCTGTAGCTACCCTGTTCTTCTCCTAGTCTGCGGCTTGGGCAGCCACAGGCTCTTTGACGTCCTCTGCTTCTTCCGGTGCGGCGTCGCCTGGTAGGATAAAGCCCTGGGCGCGCAGTCGCTTCTTCAATGTTGCCATGGACTTGAGGCCGAATCCACCGAGGTTAGTCAGCGTATCGTCCCCTTCCTCCAGTTTGGCGAGCACATCGCCCACCGTCTTGATGCCTGCGCCCGCGAGGACCTTTTGCGCTCGGGTGCTGATGTCCAGCTCCGCAATCGGGAGTTCGGGGGAGGTGGCCAGTTCTTCTTCCCTCTGTCTCTCAGCGATAATCCGATCGCGCCGTTCCAGTTTCTTCATAAAGCGCTCAACCTGGCCGCCGGAGTCTACGATACGCTGTTCGCCGGTGAAGAAAGGATGACACACCGAACAGATGTCGGTGCGGATGACGGGCACGGTCGATCCTACCGTCCAGGTGTTTCCACAAGCACAGCTGACCTGAGCTTCAGGATAGAATTCGGGATGGATGTTCTCTTTCACGCTGACTCCTTATGACCGGGTGGGGTATACGCTCACTCGTTTGCGACCCCCCTGGATCTGCTCATAGCGGACAAAGCCGTCGGCAGCCGCAAAGAGAGTAAAATCCTTGCCCATGCCAACATTGGTACCGGGCTTGATCTGCGAGCCGCGCTGGCGCACGAGGATATTGCCTGTGCGGACAACTTCACCGCCGTACTTTTTCACGCCCAACCGCTTCGCATTGCTGTCCCGTCCGTTGCGACTACTGCCAGCACCCTTCTTGTGTGCCATGTCGTCTCCTCCTACATCGAAATCTCATCCACCCGCAGCCGCGTATATTGCTGCCGGTGGCCGGCGCGCAGGCGATACCGTTTCTTTGGATGGTATTTCCAGATCCGGATCTTGGGGCCTTTTTCCTGAGCCACTACGGTCGTCAGGACCTTGGCGCCCTTGATCGTGGGTCGGCCGATCTCAATCTGCTCTCCATCTGCAATCAGCAGGACCTTGTCTATTTCAACTTGCTGGCCAACCTCGGCAGGCAGTCGTTCGACCAGGATGGTTTCGCCCGCCTCTGCCCGGTACTGCCGCGCGCCTGACTGTAAAACCGCATACACGATGACTTCCTCCCATAAACACGATAAGAGCCGCGCCTGATGGCCCGGCCACCAATGGGCATTATACCGAATCTTGTCTTTTTGTCAACTATCCCTGAATGTCGGCGGGTATCAGCCGCAGTCGATGATAGGAGGGAGACGCGCCAGCCATTCCCAGCGTCTGCAGCACGGCTTCAGGACGAGCCGTGGCGCCTTGGCGTGCTGTCAATCGCATCATCAGTGCAATCTGGCATCCGTCCGCCTGTTCGAGCCACAATTGCTCGATCAACGGACGCAGGTCGTGCTGCTGCCCCCGCCGTTCGTGCATCAGCTCCGGCGTTGCCAGCATGTGTTCGATGCGAGCCTTGATATCCTCAGGTGATTCGTCCCATTCGACCGTCACGCGATACTCGGCTGAGATGATGCGCGTCTGCAGTGCTGGTTCCTTCAAATCAACGCCGTGCACCTGGCGAACCGTCAATCCACGAGGAAGCGCTGGCGCCAAGGCTTGGCCAAGATCATCCACTCGCACCGCTTCTTCCAGCAGTGCGTCCAGCCATTCAGCCTCGCCGGTGTGCCCCAGGGGCAAGGCGGCGGCCAACTGTAACTTGGGCCGGGGATTAAATCCGCTCGAATATGCCAACGGCGCGCCAGCCCGCCGCAGGCTTCGCTCCCAGATCCGCATCAGATCCAGATGTGAAGTGTACTTGAGGGGTTCTCCCTTGGAGAAGGTTATTCGAAAGCGGTGATGTTCCGTTGCCATATTGCCTCAGGTTCTCGCGCGCCGTTCTTTTCCTGTCGCAGGTTCCGGGCACTGCCAATCCTCGGTCCAGTCGCCGCCATATAGTCCTAGTATGCCGCAGCCATGACACTGTTCCCTGCAATCCACCAGTGTTTCCTCACGCTGGCTGCGTTCGAGCTCCTGGGTTAGGAACCGTCTGTGGACGCCAGCGCTGATCACTTCCCAGGGAAAAGTCTCGTCGAGTGCTCGTTCGCGATGAACATAGAATCCGGGATCGAGCCCTGTCTCGGTGAAGGCCTTTGCCCAGGCATCGCCTTTCCGCTGTTCGTCCCACGCGTCAAAGCGAGCGCCCATCTCCCAGGCTCGCTGGATGACTGCCCCCAGCCGCCGATCGCCGCGGGTAAGTGTGGCCTCGATGAGTGTGGCCTCGATGTCGCTGTAGTCTAGCTTGAGCCCTCGTCCCCGCAGCGCCCGTCGCAGCAGTGATTGCTTGTCGAGGAGAGAGGTGGTTGGCTCCAGGGGGGCCCATTGAAACGGGGTGTGAGGTTTGGGCACGAATACATTCACGCTGACGTTCACCTGGGCCTTCCGACCGTGCACTCGCCGGCCTATGGCCCGTATGTCCCCTACCAGGTCGACGATGGCTTTTACGTCGTCCATATCTTCGCCCGGCAGTCCGATCATAAAATAGAGCTTGACGGTGCGCCAGCCGTGTTTGAACACCTCTTGAGCGACGTCGACCATCTGGGGTGTGGAAATGGGCTTGTTGATGGTGTGGCGTAGCCGTTCGGTCGCTGCTTCTGGGGCGAAGGTAAAGCCGCTATGGCGCCCTCGGGCCACGGCCTCGGCTAACTCGATTGAGAAGCTGTCGGCTCGCAGCGCGGGTAGTGAGATGGAAAGGTGATCCTGGTCAAACTGCTCGGTGATGCCCCCTACCAGTGGCCCTATGCCAGAGTAGTCGGACGTCGAAAGTGACAGCAGCCCTAGCTCCTCAAAACCGGTCGCAGGCAGAATGCTAGAGATCGCGTTCAGGACCTCTTCCACAGGTCGCTCTCGCACCGGGCGCACGACCATACCGGCGTGACAGAAACGACAGCCACGGGTGCAGCCGCGCTGAATCTCGATGGAGGCCCGATTGTGGGATACGTTCACATTCGGGACGAGGAGCCGGGTCGGCGGCGGGGGCAGGGGAGAGACGACGCGCTTGAGAACGGGGAGTTGGGCTTCTGAAACTTGCGGCTCGATCGCGGCGATGGTAAAGTCGCTATTGTATCGCACATCGTAGAACCTGGGTACATAGACGCCGGGCACGCGGGCCAGTGCCCGCAACTGCCTTTCCCTCGACTCTCCACGTACCTGTTGATAGGTCTGCACGACCTCGACCACAGCTTCCTCCCCGTCGCCGACGACAAAAGCGTCGACAAAGCCGGCAACCGGCTCGGGGTTAAAGGTCGCGTGACCGCCGGCAAGAATGAGCGGGTGGCCCTCATCCCGCTCCAAGGACCGGAGCGGGATCCCGCCCAGGTCGAGCATCTCCAGCAGATTGGTATACAACTGCTCATAGGGTAAGCTAAAGCCAATGATGTCAAAGTCGGCCAGAGGATGTTTGCTTTCCAGGCTGTATAGCGGCATGCGAGCGTCCCGCAGCGCCGCGATCATGTCGACCCACGGCAGATAGGCGCGTTCGGCCAGCACGTCGGGTAGCGCGTTGAGGATGTCGTAGAGAATCGCCAACCCCAGGTTTGACATACCCAGGTCATAGATGTCGGGAAAGGCAAGGCAGACGCGCGTGGGGATGGCGTCCCACGCCTTCACCACGCTGTTGTACTCGCCGCCGACGTAGCGCCCGGGCTTTTGGACGGTGGGCAGGATACGGTCCAGTCTGCTCAGGTCAATCTGCATAGGCTCAACCTGCCATCACCTTGACGAACACCTTGCGCTGGCGGGGACCGTCGAATTCGAGCAGGTAGATGCCCTGCCAGGCGCCCAATACCAGCTTGCCATCGGTCACCAGCACGCACAGCGACGCTCCCACCAGTGATGACTTGAGATGGGCGGGGGAGTTGCCCTCGCCGTGGCGGTACTCGGGCCGTGGCGGAGAGATGGCGTCGAGCCCGACGCCGATGTCGTGTTGCACACTCGGGTCCCAGTTCTCGTTGAGGGTCAGGCCAGCGGTCGTGTGGGGGCAGAAGAGAAAACATACTCCCTCCTGGACTCCACTGCCGCTGACGATGGCCTGCACCTGAGCAGTGACATCGTGGAATGCCTGATGACCTCGTGTTGAGACG
>CAYUIS010000031.1:0-36753 GCA_964444825.1 uncultured Anaerolineales bacterium
TCTAGCGCTCTGTTCAGCGGTTGGTGTCGAATGTGATTCGTGTGCCTACATGAACCGTAGAATCGACCAGTACGCGAGCCAGCATTCCCGGAGCGGTGCCTGCAAACAGGTGGACGCATATGTCGGGAAAAACGCGCACCAACTCGACCATCCGGGCAACCTTGTCAGCCATACCACCGGTGACATCGACTCCACTGGACCTGCCCAGCGCACTCTGGAACGTAGGCAGGGTGCCTGGGGTGATCTGGGGGATCACGTCGCCAGCCGGATCCAGCACACCGGGCACCTCACCTAGCAACAGGATACGACTGGGTCGGAGTTCACGGTCGTCGGCCAGGAAAACAAAGATGTCCTCAGTGGAGACTATGGTTCCACCGTGTACATCGTCGAATGCCACATCCCCATAGAGTAGAGGGACAAGCCCGTGCGCGAGTGCTCTGTGGATGGGCCAGGTGCTCAGGGATTCCAGCCCATAGGCCTGGCACTGAGCAGAAGCGGACGGTTGTAGGCTTAGGACCGGAACGTCTGCTTTCAGGAAAGCGTCGGTGACAATGCGATTGAGGCGAGAAGCGGAGGCGGCGACCTGAGCATAACCGCGCCATTGCGCGGGGGAATGTACGCCCTCTCGGGTGCCATAGGGTTTGGCCGCCCAGTGGCCAAAGGAACCAGAACCGTGGCCGATGAGCAACCTCAGATGAGGATTCCGATCCAGGGCCTGTCGTGTCTCGTCAGCCAAACGAGCAATGACCTCGTGCCGAGCAGTGTAGGGTTGACGTTTGTCGGTGATGAGAGAGCCGCCGAGTTTGAGGAATATCGTACTGGTGGGCTGTGTAGGACTATTCATTGCCGGATCTGTCGGGGGATTGGGTGTGGATACTGCTATTCTCCGGTTTGACGTGGTGTGACCCTGGTGTAGATGACCCGTTTTGCCCCTGCCTCGTTGAGAGTCTCTGTCACTTGTTCCAGGTTGTCGTCTTCCACGAGCGCAATCATATTCCCGCCTCGACCGGCTCCCGAGAGTTTTGCACCCATAGCGCCTCCGAAGCGAGCTGCCTCCACCAGTTCATCAAGCTCGGTGCTGGAGACGCCCATTTCGACCAAGAGCTCGTGGTTGTCATCCATCAGCAGCCCCAGAGCGTACAGGTTTCCCGTCTCCAAAGCCCGGCGTGCATCATCAACGATGTCACCGATCTGGTCGAACAAGGCATCGTAACGGGCGGGGTTGCGATTCCGTGCTTGGCGAACCCAGTTTACTACCTTCTTAGTGTGGCTGTGGGTACCAGTATCCCCAATGAGCAAGCCAAATGGCCCACGAACATTCAGGTGCTTGATGGGCTGGTTGCGCACATAGTAGATGGGTTGCTCATAGGCAATGACGGTGTTGTCGATTCCGCTGGGCGTGCCGTGGTGAAGCTTTTCTACCTCAAAGACGAGGTCGCTGACATCTGCGGTCTTTATTCTGTGACCCAGGAGGGCGGCCAAAGCTCGGATGAGGGCGGTAGTGACGGCAGTCCCGCTGCCCAGCCCGCTGGCGATGGGAATGGTGGACCTGATGATGAGGTTGGCATTGGGTTCTGGAGCAGAAAGGTGGGTCAGTGTCAGTCGGGCGGCCAGCGCCAAAGGTTCGTTCTCGGGTGCTGTGGACAGAGATAGGCGTTTCCCCAAGTCTGGGGCGACCAAAATGAGGCCATTGCCCTCCGGGGTTGATTCGGCGGTGACGACGGCTACAACCTCCGTCACCGGCACCGCGATCGCGGGCCTGCCGTAAACGACAGCATGTTCGCCAAAGAGAATGGCTTTTCCTGGTGCAGCGGACTCGGCACGCGCCATATTGGACCCCCTTTCCAGCATAGTGTACTTTAGATTGTGCCCGTTGCCAAGTTGGGCCGTGGGCCGCCAAGATCGGAAGTGGCAATCCGGAGTCCGTGAGAGATGGCGCCAGACACCAGGGATGGCTGTTGCTTGAGAGGCATCTATCTGTGTCATCGTCTCTAATATCGTCGTGTGCATCTGTGCTGTCTGACTTGCATAGACTGGCAGGGCGGGGTAGAATTGCACAGAGTGGGCATCAAGACAAGCGGAATGGTTAACCGATCCAAGCAGCGGATAGACGTTCTGATGGTCGAGCGCGGTCTGACGCAGAGTCGGACTCAGGCACAGCGGTTGATACGCAGTGGCTCTGTGCGAGTGGCAGGCCAGGTTGCTGACAAGCCCGGTACCCAGGTGGTCACTGATGCAGAGATCACGTTGAAGGACCGTCCGCGCTTTGTGAGTAGGGGAGGAGACAAACTGGAGGCGGCTCTGGTACGCTTCGACCTACCTGTGAAGGGTCTGGTGGTAGCGGATGTGGGAGCTTCGACCGGTGGTTTCACCGATTGCTTGCTTCAACGTGGTGCTCAGCGTGTATATGCTATCGACGTTGGCTACGGTCAACTGGATTGGCGTCTGCGAAACGACCCCCGCGTGGTGGTGATGGAGCGCACCAATGCCCGCTACCTGATGGGCCTTTCTGAGACGGTGGGCCTGATCACTGCCGACGTGTCCTTTATCTCGCTGGCGCTGGTCTTGCCGGCCGCTGTGCGCTGGCTTGAGGATAAGGGGTACGTGGTCGCCTTGATCAAGCCACAGTTTGAGGCGCGGCGGCACGACGTTAGAAAAGGGGGCGTTGTCCGTGATCCAGCAGTTCATAGCCAAGTGCTGGAAAAAGTGGTGGAGGCCGCGGCCAAGCTAGGTTTTGAGTTATTGGGATTAATGCCCTCGCCTGTGCGTGGACCGGCAGGCAACGTCGAGTTTCTAGGATGGTGGCGACTCGGAGTGGATGACCCACAAGCGGGCCGCGAGGTTGATGCCGCAGTTGCGGGATGTATGGCAGAGGTAGGGGGTGGGGTATGAGCAGTGCCGAGGCCCGGTTCCAACAACTGGAAAGGATCCTGGAGATCAGCCGTGAGTTGACAACCACGGTGGCATTGGGGCCGCTACTTTCAAAGATCGTTGACACCGCCGCGGAGTTGACGGACAGCGAGCGTGCGTCTATTCTCCTGCGTGATACGCGAACCGGTGAATTGCGTTTTCGTACGGCTACTGGTGCACAGTCGGAACAGCTTATGGACATACCTGTGCCCATCGAGGGTTCCATCGCTGGCGCAGTGTTGACTTCGGCCGAACCCCTGATTATCGACGACGCCAGGACCGATCCGCGCCATTTCGCCGGCGTTGGTCAGAAGACGGGCTTGGAGACTCGATCATTGTTGGCTGTTCCACTGCTGATCAAAGACCGATGCATTGGCGTACTAGAGGCGCTGAACAAGCACGACGATTTAGAGTTCTCCCAGGAGGATGTGGATCTCTTGATGGCTCTAGCTACTCAAGCTGCAGCGGCTATCGAGAATGCCAGGTTGGTGGGCGCACTGCAACAAGCGTATGAGCGCTTGGGAGAACTCGACAAGCTAAAGTCGGACTTTATCTCAATCGCCTCTCACGAGCTACGGACGCCCCTAAGTTTGATCCTCCTGTATGCCGCGATGCTCCGGGAGGACCTGGGGGAGGGATCCAAGGCGCAACTGGACCCGGTGTTGCGGGCGGCTACGCGTCTCAAGGGCATTATGGAGACGATGCTCAACCTGAGCTACCTAGAGACTGGGGAAATGAGTCTCAAGCCCACCAGTTTTGACTTGGGAGCGGTGGTGAAAGAAGCCTGCGAGGACTACCAGACGCTTGTGGACACAGCCGGACTGGAACTGAGCACCAGGCTGCCGGAGGATGAGATGCCTGTGTATGCTGATAGGGAAAAGATCAGGGTTGTACTAGACAACTTGATCTCCAACGCTGTCAAGTTCACCCCTTCCGGAGGGCACGTGCGGGTGGCCTTGTCCCGTCGTGGCAATGATCTGGAGATGTCAATAGCGGACACCGGTGTTGGAATCGCGCCGGACGATTTGGAGCGGGTCTTTGAGCGTTTCTACCAAGTTGAGGACCACCTGACTCGCCAGCGGGGTGGCATGGGGTTGGGACTTTCTATCGTCAAGGGATTGGTGGATCTTCACGGTGGTCGGGTGTGGGCTGAGAGCGTGCTGGGCCGAGGCAGTCGTTTCGTCACGGTGCTGCCCCTACGGGTGCCCGAAGATGGTTCCGCGGGAGTGGGTGCGCCCAGGGCGTTTGTGTCGGGATAGCGCGGCCTGCTTTGCAGAAGGGTCTTGCGCAAGTCCTGACTACCGAATCGGCAGTCGGCGACCGGTAGCGCTGCGATGTGTACGCCCAAAGTCGCGTAGCCCATCCAGTTGGTCCACGTTGAATACTGGACCGTCCGTGCAGACCAGGTAGCCGTCCAAGGAGCATTGCCCACAGATTCCAAAGCCACACTTCATGTACCGTTCCAGACTCATCTGGCCTGGCAAACCACGCTCGCGGCAAAGGTGATAGAGGGCGACGAGCATCATTTCTGGACCGCAGGCATAGACGGCGTGGGAACGCTGGATTGTTGATTGCGAGACGACGTTGGTGATATAGCCCTTCTGACCAAGCGAGCCATCGTCGGTCGCGATGACCAGATGCACACCCAGTGCACGGAACTTGGCCACATAGGGTAGATCAAGAGCTGTACGCGCGCCTAGGGCAACGGTAGTGTCCACGCCTCGCTCGGCGGTACGGGTCGCCAAAAAGTAGAGTGGACCAACGCCACATCCGCCACTTACCAAAAGCGCATCTCGATCTTCGTGGAGTGAGAATCCTCGCCCATATGGACCTCGCCATCCTACGGTGTCGCCCACTTTGCATTGATGTAGTTCGGTGCTGAAGGGGCCCACACGCGCGACCGTGACAGTAAGGGGACTGGGGTGGGTTATTGACATGGGCTTCTCATCCACTCCAGGCACCCAGAGCATGACGAACTGCCCAGGTTCCGCCTGTGGGACTTGAGCATCCAGCACGAACGTGCGGATACTTCGTGTATCATCCCATATCTCGCGGATTGGCACAGCCTGTGGAAGAGCCAACGACCGACCTCCTGATCGATTTATGCAGTTGAGAGCGGCTGTTTCTGCGCTGCGGGTCCCACTTGAGGAGGATGATGGGCTTAGTCAAAGAACGTGAGGGCTTTTCCTCTGAATGCCTCCAAATCACCATAGTCGTGTCGCTCCATATAGACCCTTAACTCATCATCTAGCTCTTGGAACACTGCCATTCCTCTGTAGTAGATGGCTGATCCGATTCCGACGGCGGTGGCCCCGGCGAGGATCATCTCAATCACGTCTTGTCCAGTCGTGACGCCGCCAATCGCCACGACCGGTACGTCGACTGTGCGGCAGATCTCATGCACGCAGCGCACGGCGATGGGATGTATTGCCGGTCCACTCACCCCGCCAGTTTTGTGGGCCAGCACTGGACGACAGGTCTCGATGTCAATGACAGTCCCCGGGCCCAGGCTATTGATGGCGGTTATGCCGTCTGCTCCGGCGTCCACGACTTCGCGCGCAATCCTAGCCAAATTGATTACGTTGGGCGAAAGCTTTACAAGTACCGGGGCATTGGTGTTCTGTTTCACACGTCGGGTGACCTGAGACGCAACGTAAGGATCAGCAGCGAACATTAGTCGATAGCGGTCATCAATGTTTGGACAGGAGATGTTGATCTCAATCAGGTCAGGTTCGGCTTCCGAGATAAAGCGGGCCACGGTGCCGAAATCGTAGATCGTCTCGGCAAATATGCTGGCGATGACCGGGACACCTAGAGGAGTCAGCCTCTGCTTGGCGGCACGGATCTCTTCCACCATCACCTCGACGCCCGGGTTGGCCAGGCCTACCGCATTTATCAGGCCTGAGCCCCAGTCCAGAATCGTCGGGTTGGGATAGCCTGGTCGCGGTTTCAGACTGCAAGACTTGGTGGTGATCGCCCCAGCGCCGGCGCAAGCCACTCGCACCATGATCTCGTGGCTCAATCCTAGGATGCCCGATGCCAAGACCAGCGGATTGGGCAGAAGAGCGCCGCAGAGGGTGATGGATAGATCCATTGACGTTGATTTTGGGCGTCAGGTTGAGGGGTGCAAGTGATTGGTTATCTCGGTGCGTTGACCAGGCTTGATGCGCCCAGATTTCTCAAGTGTGTCCAGAATAAAGCCGAGTTGGAGGATTGCACGTAGCCGGTAGCCAGATTGGGCTAGATCTTGAGCGCCGCCCTGCTCTCGATCTATCAGTACAAGCACGTCTCGCACGACGAGTCCTGTCCCCTCCAATAGCGCAATAGCTTCCAGCTTGCTATCCCCACGGGTGATAAGGTCATCCACCAGGAGCACTGTCTCTCCTGACTCGAAGGAGCCTTCAACTGTACGACGGGTGCCGTGTGCCTTGACCTCTCGACGCGGGTATATGAGCGGCTGCCCAGTCTCCAGTGCCAGAGCCACGCCGATGGGCAGTCCTGCGTAGGGAATGGCTGCGATCCGATCAAACACCAGACCGTGAGCTGCCCGAGCCATCGCCTCCGCCACCTCGCGCAGCAACGGCGGATGGCTCACAAGCAACCGAAGATCAATATAGATCGGAGAACTGATGCCTGACTTGAGAGTGAACGATCCAAACTGGATGCAACCACAGTCAAACAGGGAATTGGACAGTCTGGTTGCACTTTGGTGCATCGGGTGTGTAGAGGGAGAGCGTAGAATCATCCTGCCTGCTCTCGCAATTGGTTGATCTGCTCACGCATCTTGACAGTGGCCTCACGGGCGGCTGTGGCAAAGTCTGGTCCCTGAGAGGCATAGATAATGGACCGGGAGGAGTTGATAACCGGACCAATATGGTCCGTGCTGGATCCATATGCGACGGCTGTCTCCAGGTTCCCGCCCTGGGCACCGATGCCCGGAATCAAGAATGGCAAGTCTGGGCATATGCTTCTGAGCCTCGCCAATTCCTCCGGATAGGTTGCACCCACTACGAGGCCACACAGACCGGGGCATTCTCGATTCCACGAACCTGCCAGATGAGCCACTCTCTCGTACAGAGGGCGATCTTCTACGCATTGGTCCTGCAGGTCAGGCGCGGAGCGATTCGATGTGCGGACCAGCAGAAACACGCCGTGTGTTTCGTCCGCTAGGAAGGGCCGAATAGCATCTAGCCCCAGATATGGGTTGGCGGTGACCGCGTCTACTCCTAGTGTTCGAAACGCGGCATGGGCATAGGCATAGGCAGTGTGCCCAATATCGTTGAATTTGGCATCGAGAATGACCGGGATGTGATCTGGGATATCAGTGATCAGTTGCTGAAGCTGGGCCAGTCCATCTGGCCCCTCAGCCAGCCAGAAGGCCAGGTTGGGTTTGTAGGCACAGACCAAGTCAGTGGTAGCCTCTACGATGGCTCGACCAAAGGTCAACAGGGGATCGACAGACGTCGCAACAGCTTTGGGCAATCGTTCTATTATGGGGTCGAGGCCGACGCAGACCCACGAGTGGTTCACCTGTTGGGCAGTTGTCAGTTTGTGGGCGAACCCGCTAGTCTTTCGTGAGGTTGCAGAACTCTGAGACTCCATATCTCACCACCAGCATTGAACTCTCTGTGCAGCCCTGCTCGCGATCAGGCCCTAGTCCTATGAAAAGACCTTTGGACACTTGTCCAAAGGTCAAAAAAACCGCCCACAAGGAAGTGGGCAATCTTCCTGCATTGGTATCCGCGGGTGGGCCATCATGGGCCAGTACTTTGCCATCGCGTGGGAGTATACCGCAATCAGTGGCAGTGTCAAGTTGTCTTGCACCGTCATCAGTGCTAGAATCTGTCTGTGGTGAATCGGTTGGATACCAAGACTCTGCCCCTGTTCTTGCTGGTTGTCCTTTTGGCGGTATGTCTGCGTCTCTATGGGGCGAACTGGGACAACGGGATTGGTGCCCATCCGGATGAGCGACACATTGTCGGTGTAGCTGAAAGCTTGCACTGGCCTGATCAACTGAATCCGCTGGACATCGCCCCCCACTATGCCTACGGCCACGTTCCTACATACATATTGGTACTGGCAAGGTCGCTGAATCGGGCAGGCAGTTTATTCCTGATCGGACGTGTTCTGTCGGCGCTGTTTGACACGGGAACGGTGGTGTTGACATTCGCCCTGGGTCGTCGGCTATACGGTCCACGGGCCGGCCTGCTCTCGTCAGCCTTGGTATCTCTTATGCTGCTGCACGTGCAACAAGCTCATTTTGCCACTGTGGACACATGTCTTGTCTTCTTCATTACCGCGGCATTGCTCTCGGCCGTTCGCTTGGCAGAATGTGGACGACTCTTGGATGGGTGCCTGGCAGGTCTGTGGGCTGGGATGGCGTTGGGCACCAAGTTCAGCGCAGCTCTGCTCGTGTTGCCGTTGGGCGTAGCATGTATGGTTAGTTCCACGGAAATGAGCACTCGGTGGAGGTATGTACTTGCCACCGGAGCGGTCACCTTGGCGACCTTTGCGCTTACGGGTCCGTTTGTGTTGCTGGACTTTGGCACTTACTGGCGCAACTTGAGCGAACAAGCGGCCATTGTGCAGGGTGCACTAGATGTGCCGTATACTAGACAGTATGCTGGAACGTGGCCCTATCTGTACCTGATCGTACAACAGGTGCGCTGGGGAATGGCCGGTGGGGTGGGGCTGGCGTGTTTTGCTGGATTGGCCTTTGCAGTGTGGCGGGCCGTGCGAGAGCCGCCGGGTGGACCAGAGCTAGTGTTGTTGGCATGGACGATACCAGTTATTGCTTTCTTCGGTGCACTGTATGTCAAGTTTCCACGCTATCTGATGCCTGTGACCCCCATACTGGCTCTGTATGCCGGGCGGCTGTTGATGGCCTTGTATCGATGGAATCGCCGTCTGGGAGTGCTGTCTATGGGTTCTTGTGTCATTGGTGGTTTTCTTTGGTGTCTTACCGTCAGTGGGATATATCGTGTGCCACATCCTTGGGAAACCGCTTCTGAATGGTTCTATGGGAACGTACCCAAGGGAGCCAGGATAGTTGTTGAGCAGTGGGATCATCCACTGCCCCTGGAAGCAGCGGGCTATGATCTGCGAGAGTTTCCCGTTTTCGACGATGATACGCCAGCGAAGTGGATGCTCGTGGAGAAGATCATGGCAGAGGCTGATTACGTAGTCATCGCGAGCAGACGCGGGTACGCGACGTTAGCAAGGTGGCCAGAGCGGTATCCCCAGACGGCTGACTACTATCGACGGCTATTCGAGGGGAGATCGGATTTCGAAGCGGTGGCTTGTTTTGGACGCTTTGGCCACTTGGGACCCATAGTGGTGATGGACGATCCCACTGTTGGACTTGGTTACTCGCTACCGGCAATCTGTCAGCCTGACGTGCCTATTGTGCTTGAGATTGGTCGACTGGATGAGAGCTTTGTTGTTTACGATCAGCCGCGAGTGATCATCTGGCGACGTCGGTCCTAGTCCCTCCAGGTTTTTTGGCGTTGTGATCATCACACAATCCCCCAGGTGGTTTGTTCAAGTCTTGTGTGAAGAACCCCTGGATTCCGCCAATTGCCGATTCTTTGCCCTCCTTGTGGCCCAATGGTATAATCTCCAACCATGAGCCAAAAGGTGCGACGCCAACTGTGGATAGGCATCGGTATCAGTATCGTGGCCTTATACCTGGCCTTGCTGGGCATTGATCTCCCTCAGGTGAAACTGGCCCTATCTCAGGCAGAGTACGTGTATTTGATTCCGGCTGCTCTGGCCGTTTTAGCAGGCGTCGTGGCCCGCTCAGTGCGTTGGCAGGTGCTGCTCGGTCCGGGGGTGAGTCTAGAGCGCACTTTCTGGGTCACCGGTATCGGTTACCTTGCCAGCAACGTTCTTCCTTTTCGTCTCGGAGATCCAATCCGGGCTGTAGTGATCGGGCGCGGCGACAGTGTGTCTACAGCATCTGCTCTGTCTACCGTGGTTGTGGAGAGGGTGCTGGATATGCTGACAGTTGTGACGCTGCTTGCGGGATTAGCACCATTCATCGGCGGAGCAGGCAAAATGATGGGCGCGGGGATGATAGCAGGGACAGCGGCTTTGGTGGCGTCGGTTGTACTGATGGTGATGGCTTTCCGGCCGAATTGGGGACGATGGGTGGCACGACAGACCCTACAATGGGTGCCTGGCTTGGACCTGGAGCGATGGATGCATATGCTCGATGGGCTGTTTGAGGGACTGGCGCCGTTGCGTTCTGGACGACGCTGGGTGGGGTTGCTGATCTGGTCCTTGCTCACGTGGGCTTGCGTCACCGTATCTTTCTGGTCTTTGTTGAGGGCATTTCTGGCTGATTTTCAGGCTCTGACTGCTCCATTCCTCGTCTGTGTAGCAGCGCTGGGGATGGCTGTGCCAGCTTCGCCCGGTGCTGTTGGAGTCTTTCAGGCAACAATCCGGTATGGGCTCACGGAGGTTTTTAAAGTGCCCACGGACGAAGCGATCGCAGTTGCTTTCGGTATTCATATTGTTCAGTACGTGCTGGGATGTCTGTTGGGTCTGATTGGGCTCTGGCGTGAGAGCCTGTCTCTTGGTTGGCTCCGAGATCAGGTTACCTTGAATAGAGGGACTGGTCTCGAATAGAAGGGAGGCAATTGAGGCACGTCGATATCCGCTGTGACCTCGGTCCAGACGCTCAGCAGGCGACACCTGGTGCGTCTTGCTAGTGAGGAGATGTTGTTGCGAGTACTGATTGTTCTCACCTACTATCGCCCGCACACCAGCGGCCTTACCATATACGCGGAGCGGCTGGCACGTGGACTGGCCGAGCGAGGGCACCAGGTTACTGTGCTGACTTCCCGTTTTGATTGCTCCAGCCCTCTCGAAGCTGAGGAGAACGGGGTGCGCGTCGTGCGGGTGCCCGTTCTCTTTCGCATCAGCAAAGGGGTCATAATGCCAAGCTTCGGCCAGTTGGCGACGCGATTGGTGCGCGAGCACGACGTTGTGAGCTTGCACCTGCCACAGTTTGATGCAGCGGGAGTGGCAGCTCGAGGGTGGTTAATGGGGCGACCTGCGGTGCTGACGTATCATTGCGATCTCAAGCTGCCACCGGGCTACTTCAACCGGCTGGTCAACTATGTTGTGCATGTGGCAAACCGGCTGGCGGGCGTTTTGTCCGTGTGCGTGGTTGCGTACACAGAGGATTTCGCAGATCATTCACCCTTTCTGGGTGCTTTTCGTGACAAAGTGGAGGTGATTCCTCCACCAGTGGAACTGCCACAGGTGTCTCCCGAGTCGGTGTTAGCTTTTGCCAAGGCGCACAATCTAGATGGACGTGGGCCGACTATAGGGATGGCGGCGCGGCTTGCGGCAGAGAAAGGGGTCGAGGTTCTGTTGGAGGCACTGTCGTATGTGCTGGAAACCAATCCTGGGGCACGCGTGCTTTTCGCCGGTCAGTACCAGGATGTGATGGGCGAAGAGGCATATGCTCGGAGGCTTGAGCCCTTGCTTCGGCAGCACGAGGAGCGGTGGGAGTTTTTGGGAGTACTTGCACCAGCTCAGATGACGGCTTTCTATTCCAACCTGGATGTCATTGTCGTGCCTAGCCTGAACTCGACTGAGACTTTCGGGCTGGTCCAAGTAGAGGCGATGCTGTGCGGCACACCTTCAATTGCCAGTGACCTGCCTGGGGTGCGTCAACCCGTCTTGCAGACGGGAATGGGTGAGGTTGTGCCAGTTGGCGACTGCGCGGCGCTTGCAGAGGCCATTGTGCGAGTGACCGCCAAAGACAAACGACAACGCTACATTCGTCCCAGGCACGAAATCGCGGGTCGTTTTAACACTGAGCGCACGGCCATTGGGTACGAAGAACTCTTTGGGCGTCTATTGAGCAAAGGAGCCCAGGGATAGACCGTGCACCACTATCGGGACACAGAGATGGGATCCGACGAGGACCTGCTTTGGCGACAACTGCGCGCCCTTCCTGCTTTCCGGGCGTTGCTGCGGGCCGTGGAGGCTCGCTTCTTTTCCAATCTGCCGGTGGTGCGACCGGTGCTTGACTTGGGCTGTGGTGACGGTCACTTCGCGTCGGCCACCTTCGAGAGCCCGATAGATGCCGGCTTTGACCCGTGGTGGGGGCCGCTGACCGAGGCTAGTGAGCGTGGATTCTACCGTGTTCTGTCGCAGGCTGAAGGTGCTCGAATGCCTTTTCCCAGTGAGTCTTTTGCTACTGTCGTGAGCAATTCGGTGCTTGAGCATATCCCAGATGTACAGCCTGTATTGGCGGAGACAGCGCGAGTGCTCCAGCCTGGCGGCGTTTTTTACTTCTCTGTCCCTGGCCCTGATTTCCTGTCCTCGCTCTCGATTGGGCGTGCGCTGGATAAACTAGGGCTGCGTTCCGTGGGCAGGGTGTATCGTCGTTTTTTCAATCGGATCTCTCGCCATTACCATTGTGACGGAGCAAAAGTGTGGGAGCGAAGGTTGGAGGCGGTTGGATTAGGGCTAGATCGTTGGTGGTCGTATTTCAGCCGTCGAGCACTGGCGACTCTGGAATGGGGACACTATCTGGGATTGCCGTCTCTGCTTTGCAGGAAGCTTACGGCCCGCTGGATACTGTGCCCCTCCCGGGCGAATCTTTGGCTTACCGAGCGGTTGGTCAGGCCCGCATTTGATGACACCGCCCCCACACAGGGCGCATACCTGTTCTTCGTGGCACGCAAGCCTGATCAGTGATTCGTGGCGTGTCGAATCCTTTACTCGGTCTGCCGCATATGTGTTGTACTGAGCAGGTCTGGGATTTGATGTCGGGGTTTTGTGTCCATAGAGTCCGCTGTGAAAAGTGAAAAATAAACGTAGGATCACTGTATTGCTGTTGATAATCGGACTGGGATTCGCGCTCCTGGGCCAGTTCTACTTTGCCTATCGTCGAGAATTTGAGTGGGACGGGCTCTTTATTTGGTCCATCGCGGTATGCTCGCTAGGGCTAGTGATGCGACGCATACGGCGGGGACAGGGTCCACGAAGCGGTTTGCACCATTTACCGTGGATGGCCTCGCGCTGGCCGCGTATAGTGGCTATGGTTGGCGGCGTTTCGCTGGTGCTGATGGCTGGCTGGATAGCTCGCTGGCCAGGGACGGTCGACTTTGCTGGTGTCCTTTGGTTGTGGTTGGTTGGTGTGATCTGGTTTCTGTCGAGTTTCCTGCCGCTTGATTCGTCGCTCCCTGGGCGTGGACAGTGGCACCCTCGTTTGCTCTCCTGGTTCTACGAACGACGTCAGGATCTGTTGGGACTGGCGATGCTACTGTTGGTAGCTCTGCTTGTCAGAGCGGTTGACCTGGAGCATATCCCGGCCAATTTGGGAGGGGATGAGGGGACACAGGGTATAGCCGCCTTGGGACTCCTTGGTCCGCCGTTGGGCAATCCCTTCACAACCGGTTGGTTCAGCGTTCCTACCATGTCGTTCTTGGCATACGGCATCTCGATGCGGGTGTTTGGCGACACAGTCGCTGGTCTCCGGGCGCTCTCGGTGTTGGCCGGCACGGTCACAGTTCTGACCACGTTTCTACTGGCCAAAGAACTGTGGGGACGACGCGTAGCGTGGTTGGCGGCGATAGTGTTGACGTGTTCCCATTTTCACATTCACTTTAGCCGCCTGGGATCCAATCAGATCTTTGATGGCCTATTCATCACCTTGTCTCTGTGGCTGTTTGTGCGAGCGTTGCGTTCACGGCGCACGATCGACTTTGCGCTGGCGGGAGCAACGATGGGGCTAGGATGGTACGGATACTTTGGTGCCCGACTGGTTGGGCTGGTGGTGGCCTGCTATTTGGCGTGGCGGGCAGTTGTGGAGTATCGTTTCTTGGCTCGTCATCGCTGTCACCTATTGATTCTGTTGGGCTCTGCTTTGGTAACCGTAGCACCGCTGCTATTCCACTTTGCTGAGAATCCCCATGAACTGGTATCCCGGGTGCGGCAGGTCAGCATCTTTGCCTCCGGTTGGCTACTCCGGGAGCAGCAGATTACCGGCAAAAGCGCGGCAAGCCTGCTGATTCAGCAGTTCTGGAGGTCAGTTTCAGCCTTCAACTACACGTTGGATCCTACCTTCTGGTATCATGCTTCAATTCCGTTGCTGGATTTGCTCGGCGGCATTCTGTTTGTTCTGGGCTTGATGTGGGTGGCGGCACGCCGTCGATGGCCCGGCAACGGTCTGCTTCTGCTATGGTTCTGGCTAGCTGTGATCCTGGGGTGGGTGGTGACGGAGAATCCGCCTAGCAGCATGCGGCTAACCATCATCGCGCCGGCCCTTGCGATACTGGTGAGTTTGGGGCTAGACTGGCTGTTGGTGTCGGCCCGGGTCCTCTTTGGGTCGGTCATGATTGTCGAGTCTGTACCCAGACAACGATTCGATCTCTGGAGTTGGGTAGGCGGATTGCTGATTGCCGCAATGGCCGCCATCAACCTGTATTACTACTTTCTGATCTATACGCCCACAAGGGTCTATGGCAATCCAACCGCTGAAGTAGCTACTGAATTGGGCCATCATTTGATGGAGGAGGCGGGTGATCGATTTGTGTATTTCTACGGACCGCCGTTTATGTACTGGGAATTCGGAACCCTGGCCTTTCTGGCTCGAGGTGTCGAGGGGATGAATGTCCCCTCACTGGGTGATGGGGCGATGCTAGCAGTGGATTTGAAGCGGGGAGCTTGGCTTGTCTTTTTGCCAGAGAGACTGGCAGAGTTAAGTGCTGTCCGCGAGCAGCATCCTCGTGGTGAACAGATGAGTGTATACTCGAACGCTGATGACCGGCTCCTATATGTGTTGTATGAACTGGACACGTGGTAGATGACGAGCAACTGATTGCGAATAGTGATTGCGAATAGCTATGGGACAACCTGGCGTGAATCCAAGATATCGGTTCTCTATCGGCCACCTCCTTCTGGTTGCGGCTCTCTTGGTGGCTGCCTGTCTCCGTTTTACGGGTCTGAACTGGGATGAGGGACAATGGATCCATCCTGATGAGGGACATATGCGCATAATAACCTCCCTTATCCATACACCGGATTCCCCGGGCCTGTATTTTGACACACACAACTCACCGCTGAACAGTCGCAACAGCGGGCATCCCTACAGTTATGGTACGTTGCCGCTTTTCTTGACCCGTATGACGGCTGAGTGGCTTGATCGGTCTTGTGGTGAGAATCCGAGTGTCACAAGTGCGGCTGTGGCTTCGCTGTTGGTAGGTCCATCCGGCCAGGTCTGCCAGCCTGGCACATTCACGGGCGCACGCAGCGCCCAAGTAGGACGGGCGCTGTCTGCGCTTTCTGACCTGGGAACCGTGCTCCTTGTGTACCTGATCGGGCGTCTTCTCTATGACGATGGGGTTGGTCTGCTCGCCGCCGTGTTGGCCACGTTCACTGCCTTCTCTGTGCAGCAGGCCCACTTTTTTACTGTAGACAGTATGAGTTGCTTCTTTACTGTGTTGACCGTCTATTTCTCAGTGCGTGCGGGTCAGTCAGGAAGTTGGGTCAGTTTTGGGTTGGCTGGTCTGTCAACAGGGCTAGCCACGGCCTGCAAAGTTAGCTCAGCTTTCGTGGCTCTTCTGGTTGCCTTGGCCGGGATATGGCGGTGGTTGCAGGTCTCAAAGCCCAGATTGCCATCCTCTACCTCCGAACGTTTGCTTTCATCCTCCGCAGTCTCAATACTCCTGTGCATCGTCCTGGCCGGTGTGCTATCCCTGATTGCCTTTCGCATTGGGCAACCCTATGCTTTTGAGGGACCTGGTCTGTTTGGCGTGCGGCCGAGTCCAGAATGGTTTGATCGCCTGCGCCAGATCCGCGCTGAGCAAAGCGGGGAGATCGATCTCCCGTATGGTCGGCAATGGACAAACCGCGCACCTATCCTGTTCCCGTGGATCAACATGGTGGTTTGGGGAATGGGCTTGCCGCTGGGCCTGGCCGCCTGGGTTGGCTGGGCACTGGCGGGATATGAGTTGTTCCGCGGCAAGTACGTCCATTTGGTGTTGTGGGGCTGGGTGAGTGTGATGTTTCTCTACCAGGGGATAGGTTGGGTCAAAGCGATGCGCTACTTTCTGAGTCTCTATCCCCTGTTGGCCCTTTTGGCGGCCTATCTGTTGATGCGCCTATGCCGCGTTCCCGCCGAGTCCTGGCGGCGGGTGGGCGTGGGCGTGACTGCCGTTGTCGTTGGTGGTGCTGCCCTGTGGACTCTGGCGGTGTTTTCGATCTACATCAGGCCACACACACGTGTGGCCGCCTCGCGGTGGATATATGCCAATGTACTTCCGGGTGCCACGGTGGCCAATGAGCATTTTGACTGGGGATTGCCTCTGCGCGTAGATGGGAATGATCCATTTGGAGGTATGTATGCCGGGATCGAGATGCAGCTCTACGACGAGGACACGTGGGAGAAGCGGATGCAGTTGTACGATTGGCTGGATCGAGCGGACTATATCTTCTTGGCCAGCAATCGGCTATATGCTTCCATCCCACGCCTGCCTGCGCGTTATCCGCTGACGATCGAGTACTATCGGGCGCTGTTTGCAGGTGAGCTGGGTTTCGAATTGGCGGCTGACTTTAGCTCTCGTCCAGCCATTGGTCCGTTTCAATTCCCCGACCAGGAAAACCCATTTGCGCTGATGGAAGCGGACTATGTACACCAACGCAACCCGATCGAGGTGTACCTACCGCCCGCAGAGGAGGCCTTTAGCGTCTACGACCATCCTCGTGTGCTCATCTTCCGCAAGACAGAGACTTACTCCCGGCAGTTGGCTGAAGACGTGCTGGGCAAGGTTGATCTGCAACGAGTGGTGCAGGGCTGGAGTCCACGCCAGGCTACCGCTGCTCCAGACATGCTAAAGCTCGATTCCGAGACGTGGGCGGATCAGCAGATCGGCGGCACGTGGTCGGAGATGTTCGATCGCGATAGCCTTCTAAACAGGCATCCGGCGCTTGCTGCAGCCGTGTGGTGGATCGTCGTCACCCTGTTGGGCTGGGTTGCCTTTCCGCTTCTGTTCGTCGCACTTCCGCGTTTGAGAGAGCGTGGCTATGGCCTGGCACGAGTGCTAGGTCTGTTGCTTGTCGCGTACTTGACGTGGTTGATGGCCAGTCTAAAGATCTTGCCGAACACACGGGGGACGATCCTACGGATGGTAGGGCTGGTGCTGCTCGTCGGAGGAGGGGTGGGGTGGTCCCGAAGACTTGAAATCCGCCGTTTCCTGCGCACGCGATGGCGATTGATCCTGATCATTGAGGGACTGGCCTGTTCCCTGTACATAGCCTGGATCGGCGTGCGACTCTTACATCCTGACTTGTGGCATCCGAGCTTGGGTGGCGAAAAGCCGATGGACTTTGCGTACCTCAACGCCGTCATAAAGTCCACCTGGTTTCCGCCCTACAATCCGTGGTTCGCAGGGTCGGTCATCAACTACTACTATTTTGGATTTGTTCTGGTTGGCACTTTGATCAAGCTGATGGGTACTGTGCCGGCCGTCGCCTATAATCTGGTGATACCCCTTCTCTTTGCGCTGACTGGCATAGGTGCTTTTTCTGTCGCCTACAACCTATTTGGAGGGCATCGACGTGGGGCTCTTCTGGCGGGTGTGATTGCACTTGTGTTCTGTGTTATGTTGGGCAATTTGGGCGTGGTAAGGCTGATTCGTCTCTCGTTGGTCAGCCTGGGTGGCGATGCGTTCCCCAGTACGATTCCTGCTTTTTCTGAGACAGTAGCCATGTTGAAGGGCCTATGGGAAGTGATAGCTCACGGCGCAAAACTCCCCATCCGGATCGAATCCTGGTACTGGTATCCAACCCGGATCATACCTGCGGACACTGGGAATCCCATTGCCGAGTTTCCAGCATTCACGTTTCTGTACGGTGATCTGCATGCCCACATGATCGCTTTTCCGCTCACGCTGCTGTCTCTGCTGGTGGCAGTGTATTGGACCCGTGATTCCCGACCTCGGTGGTCAAGCATTCTCATTGGTGGACTTGTGATCGGATCGCTGTGGCCGACGAACTCGTGGGATTATCCCACCTATCTGGCGCTGGGCTTTATTGCATTGGTGATGGGGATACGGCATAGCTCCACAAGGTCAAGGCTGACCTCGATATTGTGGCGTGGCGGGTTGCTCTTTGGCCTGAGCTTGCTGCTATACCGGCCGTACTTTCAGCACTATGCTGCCGGCTACAGTTCGTTTGAGAGATGGAGTGGCTTGCACACGCCGGTGAAAGTATATCTATGGATCCATGGAATTCTGCTTTTCCCAGTGCTGGTAAGGCTTCTGATTGAAACACGCCGATTGGCGGTGCGAGCACGCCTAAAGCTTGGGGCCGGCCTGGGGTTACTCCTGGTTGGCTTGGGCTCGCTATTGGTGGCAGGTTTCGCGCTGGGTTATGAGGTCGTCGTCATCACGGTGCCGCTAGGGATTCTTTCAGCATCCCTAGTCCTGTTCCCGGGAATGGCGGATAGGCGAAGGTTCCTTTGGTTCGTGGTGGGCACGTGTTTGGCGCTGGGCCTGGGTGTGGAAGTCTTGGTCCTGAAGGGAGATATCGGTCGGCAAAACACCGTCTTCAAGTTCTACCTCCAGGTGTGGATTCTGCTCTCAGTCGCGGCGGGGGTGAGTTTGGCGTGGATACGGGAACGTGCGCAGCAATGGGAATCCCACTGGCGCAGGCTGTTGTGGATTGGGATGGGGTTACTGATCGCTGGCGGTGCTCTGTTCTTGCCTTATGGTGTGCGTGCCCGGGCGCTTGATCGGATGTCGCCGCAGGCGGGCTTGACACTGGATGGGATGGCCTTCATGGAATATGGCAGGGTCTGGGATGGTGATCCCGGTCGAGGCGAAGGGCGTGAAATCTCCTTGGCGGGTGACTATGCCGCGATTCGTTGGATGCAGGATACCATTCTGGGGTCCCCCGTCATCTTGGAGGGTGTGGGTTATCGGGAATACCTATGGGGCAATCGTGTGTCCATTCATACGGGCCTGCCAGCGGTGGCGGGGTGGCGTTGGCACGTGGTGCAGCAATATGCGGCAATTCCCAGTCAGGTTATAAGTTGGCGTCGTGATGATGTCCGGGATTGCTACAATACGATAGACGCTCGCCGTGCTCAGGATATCCTGGCTTATTATGGCGTACGTTATGTCTATGTGGGGGATTATGAACGGGCCTATTATGATCCGGCAGGGCTGGCCAAGTTTGATCAGATGACCGCTCAAGGGGTGCTGCGGGTGGTCTACGATGCGCAAGGCGTCAGAATCTATGAGGTTGCGGGAGGCTGGATGGAGGACCATGAAAGCCTATCGACTGGCAAGCTCCTTAGCGTGACCAGCATCGACGGACAGCCAGATGTGCAAGAGGCATCCGATCAAGTGCTGGGCGAATGGGATTCTCACAAATCCGACCCTAGTTGTGTACATGTAATAGTATCATGGCTCATACCGTTGATTCCAAGACCATAGCACGAGCGGCGGATGGGGATGTATCCGCTCAGCGAGTGCTCTATGAAACGCATTTCGGGGCAGCCTTTCGTCTTGCCTACTTGTTTCTCCAGGATGAGGGAGATGCTGAGGAAGTCGTGCAGGACACGTTTGTCTATCTGTTGCGCAACCTGCATCGATACGATTCTGAGCGCGGTTCTTTCTGGACCTGGCTGCGGGTGGCTTTGGTGAGTCGATGCCGCAACAGACTTCGGCGGCAGCGTGCCAATCATGTCTCGCTGGAGGTGCTCGAGGCTGCCGGTCAGTCGCCGCCGGACGGCGAGGCAAACGATCCGGCAAGGGCACTGGAGAAACTCGGCACGCGCCGGATCGTGTGGGAGGCGCTTCAGCGAGTCAGCCCAGGAGCACGAGATGCTCTGGTTCTACGGTACTACGAAGGGCTGTCATACCCGGAAATCGCTGGCCTTCTTGGATGTTCGTACGATGCGGCCCGCGCACGCGTGGCCTACGGTAAGGTGCAGCTCCGGCGACTGCTGGTCGAATCAGAGGTAGAATCTGGGTGCATGAACCGTGTTGTGCCTGTTGGCGAGGTGGCATAGGCGATGGATAAGGTTCATCCGAATCAGGACGAGTTGGCTTGGCTGAGCGAGTTGGGCGACAATGGGGAAGAGACGGTCGCCCTGGAGCACGTGGCGCATCTGCAATGGTGCACACGCTGCCGCAGTGTCGTCTCTGAGTACCGTTGGCTACAAAACGAAGTGACGGGTACGCTGGCTGTGGCGGCCAACGCGGTACGAGTCCCACGTTCTAGGTGGTGGGAGATCGAGAAAGGTTTGTTGATCGCAACACGACGGGGAGCCAGGGGCTGGCGGCTTTCTGCAGTCGCGAGTGTGGTGTTATTGGTATGCTTGATGCTCTCCGATTGGCCGCTGCAAAGGTCGATCAGCGCGGCGCAGTCGTTGCGCGCGTTGTCTCCTGAGGTGGCTGTGGCCACTGCGCCTCTGCTAGACACTGTTGAGGAAATCGATGACCGATTGGACTCGGGTTTGAGATCGATCGCGACGCCTACACCGTCTACGTTGCCCGTCTGTGAAGCGACGCCGTTGCCTACTCCTGCCCTGGCGCTGCCACCAACGCCAGTCTTGCCCGAGGCCTGAAGCTCGGAACACTGACCCACATGGACCAAGTGCTTCTTGCGTTCCGCTGGTACCTGGTTGTGCAGAGTTTTGGCTTCGTCGCCCTGCCGGTCTGCCTGCGCGTTTTTCGGCATCTGCCCGATGCTGGGTATGGGGTCTCCAAGCCGCTTGGTCTTCTACTGTCCGGTTGGGTCTTTTGGATACTGACGACCCTCGGCTGGACACGCAACACCGAGGGTGGGATTCTTGTGGCTCAGGTCGCACTACTGGCCGTAGGTGTTGCCCTTTACCTGGCTAAACGATCTACCGACGATCTCGGCACTCGATCCCGTACGCGGTTTCCCTGGCATTCAGCTATTGCGGTGGAGGTCGTGTTCGCTCTCGGTTTTGTTTCCTGGTGTCTGGTTCGAGCCAATATGCCCCGTATCCAGACGGCAGGAGGCGAAAAATGGATGGAAATCGCGTTTCTACAGGCTATTCTGAGATCCACTAGTTTCCCACCGCACGATCCCTGGCTCTCCGGTTTTGCCATTTCTTACTACTACTTTGGGTATGTCATCGTGGCAATGATTGCCCGGCTAGCGGCCGTTCAAGCGTCGATTGCCTTTAACCTCGCTATCGCGACCCTCTTTGCCCTAACATGCACCGGGGCCTTTAGTCTGGTCTACAACCTTATTGTAGCTGGAAACCGGTGGAGAGACGCAGTGGCAGGCTCCCCGTCGCGGGCGATCTGGGGCGGGCTTTTGGGTCCGTTGCTTGTGGCCGTGATGGGCAATCTGGAGGGCTTGCTGGAGGTGCTACACGCTCGGGGTATCGGCCCGGCGATGCTTTGGGCTTGGCTGGATATTCGTAACCTCGATGGACCGCCACCACCGGTTGCAGAGGGTAGTTGGCTCCCGACTCGTTTTTTCTGGTGGTGGCAGGCTTCTCGCGTGCTGCGAGACTATGATCCTTTGGGGGCAGCGCAAGAGGTAATCGACGAGTTCCCCGCCTTTAGTTTCGTCCTGGGAGATATGCATCCGCACGTACTGGCCCTTCCCTTTGTCTTGCTGGCCCTGGCGCTTGCGCTGAACCTGTACCTCGGAACTCTGAACCGTGTGACAGGCGACAAGACACGGCGGGACACTGATGATCCGCCCGATGTCGAAAGTCCTCGGTCCCCGGATCGTATTGGACAAATCCTGCGTCAGCGATTCCCGTTCACTTGGTGGGAGTTCTGTGTCTATGCTCTCTGTCTAGGGGGACTGGGTTTTCTCAATACCTGGGACTTTCCTATCTATCTGTTCGCCGTCGCCACAGCCTACACGCTTGCTCGGTTGGGAGAACCACGACGGATGCCCCATCTCTCGTCCAGTGGTGTGGATTTCACGATTCTGTTCGTGCCTCTCCTTGTCGTGGGCGTTCTATTGTATCTTCCCTTTTGGATTGGTTTCCAGTCCCAGGCTGGGGGTGTTTTGATCAACCTGTTTAATCCGACTCGGCTACCTCACTTTTTTGTGATGTTCGCTCCGCTGATTGTGCTCGGAAGTGGATACGTTGTGACGTGCGGACGACAGTCTGGTGTGCAGGCTCGTGAGGTAATCAAGTGGACCTTGATCTCCCTGCTGTCCGTGCTTGGCATCCTTTTGCTTGTGTTGGCCGTGGCTGTTGTCATGATCCGGGCAAACGTAATCCCTGCAGAAGGGGCGATGAGCTATCTGGCGGCCTGGTTGCGGGGTGGCTCTATTCCCCACTTGGAGGATGCAGTCAACGCGCGTGGCGTGGTTGCGGGTAGGTTGCTCCTGCGTCTGATCAATCCGTGGGTGGCTCTGGGCCTATTGGCTTTTCTTGTTACTATTGTTTTGCTTGTGTGGAACGGGGGCCAGCCAGGTTCGAGTCAAAATCCTGAATTGAGCATGCGCAAATTCATTCTTCTCCTGCTTGCCGTTGGTGCATTGCTGGCAGTCAGCGTGGAGTTTGTCTATCTCCGTGACGTCTTTATGACTCGTATGAACACTGTCTTCAAGTTCTACTTCCAGGCGTGGGTGATGTGGGCAATCGCCAGTGGATACATTCTCTTTGGCTTGGTCGAGCGGGTGCGCGGGTCGGCTTCCGCCGGTTGGATCGGCAGATTGGCGCTTGCCTGTGCATCGATGCTTATTTTTGCTGGACTGGTGTATCCGGTTTTGGCAGTGGCTGCCCGCGCTGGGGAGTATGGAGGTCCGCCCACTCTGGATGGTACAGCATACCTGGCTGATCTGTACCCAGATGACTATACTGCCATCAAATGGTTGAACAGCAACGTTGGTGGTGCACCGATTATCCTGGAGGCACCCGGCGACAGCTTCCGTGCCTATGTCTACGAGGGTCGTGTCTCGGCTCTCACTGGTTTGCCTACGCTTCTCGGATGGGCCGGGCACGAACAGCAGTGGCGTGGTAAGTATGACGAGCAATCAGTCCGCGAGCCTGTAATCGACGCGCTTTACACCAGTGTTGACTCATCTGAGGTCTTGGGCCTGCTCGACGAATATCATATCAGATATGTCTATGTTGGGCCACTTGAGAAAGCCAGCTATCCGTCTGCTGGCCTGGCAAAGTTCGCAGCACTGATGGACACTGTTTATGATACCGGGGCTGTGACCATCTATCATCATCCTATAGAAGACCCACCATGAATCAACACAGACGAGAACCACCTGCGGCGTCATCCCGCGAACCTGATGAGGATTCCCGAAAGCCGCGCTTGACAGTCGAGGTAGCTCTGTGGATCCTGATAGGTATCACGGCGCTTGCCCTGCGGCTGAGTCGCCTTGACGCCGGGCCACTCAGTCCTGAGGAGTCTCGGGAGGCGTTGTATGCTTGGCGAGCTGCGACGGGTCAGGGAATGCCGCAAACCCACTACAGTCCAGCATTACTGACTCTCAATCTGATCCTTTTCCACATCTTTGGTGCAAGTGATGTACTGGCGCGGTTCTGGCCAGCGCTATGCGGTAGCGCCCTGTCGCTGACGCCGCTCCTTCTTCGAGGGCGCATCGGTCGTGTCGGGATGCTGATGACCGGGCTATGCCTGGCCCTGTCTCCAACACTCCTCTACGCATCGCGCCAACTGGAAGGCACAATTGTGGCTGCCTTTGCCTGGATGGTATTCCTCGGGGGATTGGCTTCTTTCTTTGATTCAGGTAAACGCTTGTGGCTTACCGTCTCGGCTGGAGCGCTTGGGTTGCTTGTGACAAGTGGCCCCACGGCCTACGGCCTGATGTTGCCCTTGGGATTGGCTTGGTTGAGCCTAACGTGGGCCTGGTCTGATAGGGGGATTCGGTGGCTCGCTGCGCGACTTGCTTCGCACATACCGCATCTGCTGATTGTCTCTGCGCTTGTGGGTCTGATGCTCGCGACCGCAGTGTGGTGGAATCCGGCGGGGCTGGGAGCCGCAGGCGACCTCTTGCCAGAGTGGGCAGCTCGATTCGGTTTCGCGTCGGCCGGCGCTGTACCTCCTGGTGTTCTCTTGACGGTGTATGAGCTGGCGACCTTGCTCCTCGGTCTCGGTGGGCTCGCTTGGGCCATCAAGGCCAGGAATCGGTTCGGCATACTGACGGGAGCGTGGGCCGGCCTGGCGTTCGTGTTGCTGCATGTTATGCCCAGTAGAACAGAGCTGGACATTGTGTGGGTTCTAGTGCCACTGGCACTGCTCGCTGGTCTCGTCCTGGAATATCTGATCGAGAGCCTTCAGCGAGAAGGTGACTGGCTCGGTGAAGGGCTCCACGTTCCCGTGGTGGTCCTCTTATGGTGCCATCTCTATCTTGTCCTGGGACGGTACGCGGCCTATGGCAATAACGCGGACCTTGCGTTAGCGGCACTGACGATTGCCCTACAATGCTTGCTGACAGTCATCTTTGCACTGGCAACGAAGGTAGGGGCAGCGTTGCGTGCCCTTGTCACCGGTACGGGCATTGTCCTGCTTGTTGTGGAGATTTCGTTTGGGTGGGGTGTCGCACAGGTGCGTCCCTCTGATCCCCGCGAGCTCCTAGTGGGCGAACCAACAGCGGTCGAGGTGGGCGATCTGATCGAGACGCTCAGTGATCTCTCGTGGCACAGGACAGGGTTGCCCTTTGCGCTGCCGCTTACATTGGAAGCTCCACCCAATTCGGTGCTCGTCTGGTACCTGCGTGATCACACGGCTGTCCAACGTGTTGACGATATGAAGGTGAGAGACATAGAAGGCCCTCCCTCGGTCCTAATCACTGTCCATAACTTGCACGATTCAGGGTCTGAGTATGCTTTGGATAGCGATGGAGACTATGTTGGGCAGGCTTTTGCGCTGTCTCGGAGCTGGGATCCGAACGAGATCAGGTGCGTGCAGGGTTGGCCGCCAGATTGTCGCTCGGCTATCAAGTGGTGGCTCTTCCGTGACTCACCAACACCGCCAACGATTCGGCAGGAAGCCATCCTGTGGCTACTAAGAGAGGACGAGACTTCGCATAGTCAATAGGGGAGCCATCCGCCCCTTCCCTTGACATATGGCGCGACGATAGGTTATACGAAATGGAGAATGCATGAAGCAGACGCTACTCGACACACCTGTGAACAGCATCGCTAGGGTGGATTGGGAGAAGATAATCTACATTGTCATAATTGTTGTAGCTCTCGCCACCCGATTGTGGGGTCTTGGTGATCGGGTCCAAAGTCACGACGAAAGCATACATACGCGGTATTCGTGGAACCTGTACGTAGGACACGGCTTCAGCCACTCGCCGTTGATGCACGGGCCATTCTTGTTTCACGCCACAGCGCTGTCGTACTTCCTCTTCAGTGACAACGATTATACGGCTCGTCTCCCGGTTGCCCTTCTGGGAGTTGCGCTAGTGGCCATTCCGTGGCTGTTTCGTCGATGGCTGGGCCGAGCGGGTGCTTTGGTTACATCATTCTTCTTGCTCATCTCTCCCTCGATTGCCTACTACTCGCGCTACATCCGGCACGACATCCCCATCATAGTCTGGGCTCTGTTGGTTCTCTGGGCTGTCCTTTCGTATCTACACGATGGCCGCGAACGTTGGCTCTATGTGATGGCAGGTGGTGTGTCGTTGATGTTTGCCACTAAGGAGGTGGCATTCATCTACAATGCTATTCTTGGTTTCTTTCTGGTTGGCTTGTTCGCGGCACAGGCGGCGGAGAGAGTGTGGACAAGTGAGTCGTATACGCGATTAAGACCTCTGTTGGTGGCTAGCCTGGCGGCTATGGCGATCGGCCTGTTGATTCTAGGGATGGGCGTGCGCCTAACACCAGAGGAGCAAGCCGTACCTGTGTGGTGGGCGCTTTCAGGCGCGGTGTTGGCAGGGGTTTCACTGCTCGCTGTTTCAGGGTTGTTGCTTGCCGGGACGTGGCACGATCTTCGTAGCTATCGTGTGTTTGATCTGATCGTGATCTTGGGCACTCTCTGCCTACCGTTTCTGTCACCTATCCTGATTCAACTCGCCGGTTTTAGTCCCGTCGATTACAGCTCATCCACGCTCATATACTCGGGTGCTATTGTCGGGATGGTGTTCTTGGTTTCGGCCGGAGTGGGTTTGGTCTGGGATTGGCGGCGGTGGGGCATCGCGGCTGCAATCCACTATGCCATATTCGCCGTTCTATTTACGACCGTTTTCACCAATGGGACGGGGATCGCCAGTGGCTTGGTAGGTTCATTGGGCTATTGGCTGGCGCAGCAAGCTGTGGAGCGAGGTAGTCAGCCCTGGTACTATTACACAATGACCGTGTTGCTGTACGAGTATCTCCCTCTGCTATTGACCCTCATTGCTTACACGTACCTCATTATTGACAGAACATTTGCACGCCGCTCTCATCTGGACAACAGCTCGGAGTCTGGTGGCAGTCGATCTCGTTTCCTGCCCTTTTTGCTATGGTGGGTTCCTACGACTTGGGTTGCCTACTCCTATGCGGGGGAAAAGATGCCTTGGCTCACGGTTCACGTGGCGCTGCCAATGATCTTTCTTTCAGGCTGGTTGGTGGGGAGGTTTCTGGAGACCATCAATTGGCAGCTTGTGTTCCGGCGTCGAGCCTGGTTGCTCCTATTCATCGCACCCCCGCTTGCTGCGGCGCTCGTGATGTCAACTCGTGCGGTCCTGGCAGGACCGTTCCGGGGTTATGAACTGGAGCAACTCAGTACCACTGGACGTCTATTGAGTGGTGTCGTGGGTGTGATAGGATTTGGCGCCGGAGTCGGCTATCTCATCCGACGCATTGGGTGGCGCGTCGCCGGGCACGCCCTCCTCCTGACGATACTCCTGGTGCCGATTTTCCTCACGGTTCGCACTGCCTGGCAGTTCTGCTATGTCAATTACGATCTTCCCATTGAGCATCTTGTCTACGCTCACGCTGCTCCGGCCGTAAACGAGACGATGCGTCAGATAGATACCCTCTCGCGCCGCACGGCAGGTGGATCGAACTTGATCAAGGTCGCCTATGGCTCTGATGGCTCCACCCTATGGTACTGGCAGTTGCGCAACTATCCAAATGCCGTCTTCTACGGCGACAGTCCTTCGCGAGAGCAGATGGAGGCTCCCGTGGTCATCGCCGGGCGCGATGAGTGGGAGGAGGTAGCTCCCTACATGGATAGGGATTATGTCGTCAACACCTATACTTACCTGTGGTGGCCGATGGAGGACTATCGTAACCTGAGTTGGACAGGAGTAACCCGGGCTATCACCGATACTGAGACTCGTGCTGCCCTGTGGGACATTTGGTATGACCGGGATTATGGTCGCTATGACGAGCTGACTGGCAAAAAACACGCCTTGGATGCGTGGCCACTTCGCAGCGATTACCGTCTGTACATCCGCCGGGACGTGGTGGGTCAACTGTGGGAAGTAGGGACGACTGAGCCAGTAGAGATTGGGCCATCAGATCCTTACGCTGAAGGCTGGCAGCCATTGGCTGCGCGGTTGGTCTTTGGTAGCCAGGGATCGGGACCCGGACAGTTTGAGAGGCCCAATGGCATAGAGATTGGGCCCGATGGGTATATCTACGTAGCCGACACGGGGAATCATCGCGTGCAAAAGTTTACGCCTGACGGAGAATTCGTGGCTGCGTGGGGACGGAACTCTGTGATTGAAGGGGAAACAGGGAGCCCGCAGGGCTTCAATGAGCCTTGGGATGTGGCTGTGGCTCCTGATGGCAGTGTTTATGTGGCCGATACGTGGAACCATAGGATCCACAAACTGGATGGATTAGGCAATCCGATCTTTGTGTGGGGCCTGTTTGGCCAATATGGCGTGGGAGATGCAGGTGGGCAGAGTGCGTTTTACGGTCCTCGTGGGGTAGCCGTTGGTCCTGACGAGCGAGTGTATGTGAGCGATACAGGGAACAAGCGGATCCAGGTCTTTGAATCAGGTGGACAGTTTGCCTACCAATGGGGAGATGGGGGTGTGTTGGAGGGTTACCTGGATGAGCCTGTGGGCATTGCCTTTGCCCCAGAAGATGCCCCCTTGTCTGCAGTTGGTGCGTACGTTGCCGACACGTGGAATCGGCGCGTACAGGTCTTTGACATAGGTGGTTCCTACCTGAGAGAGTGGCCCGTTAATGGCTGGGACACCGGCTTGCCGGATGAAAAGCCATACTTGGCGGTGGATTCGAAGGGGTACGTCTACGTTACGGATCCAGGCCACTACAGGGTGCTCGTTTTTGATTATATGGGCAACTATATGCTGTCCTTTGGCCAATATGGTCTGGATGCGCAATCCTTTGCGCTCCCCACGGGCGTGGCTGTAGCCAAGGACGGCTCTATCTATGTCGTCGATAGTCACGGTGCCCGCATCCTTGTCTTTGATTCCCCTGGCCTTGAACGCCTTGATCTTGACGATCCCTACGAGCCCTAGCCCTGAATGGACCAGTTGGGGCGCTTTTGTGCCAACCATTGGCGGAACCAGCCGATGGCCAATTCGTTGTCAAAACAGAAGGCCATATCGACTGGTTCGATCAACTTGGCGCGCCGGGGTGCACCCAAGAACCGGTACATATGACTCACAGTGGCAAAGCCCTCCCGCGCAGCAGCGCTGGACGATGGGTCGCGCTGTCCATTCACATATATGACCGGGCGCAGGGCGATCAAGGCAGCTACATCCCCCGTTTCGGCATACGTCTTGAATCAAGGCCGTTCGCCGCGCTTGTTCCTACTCCTGCCCTAACGTTGATTCGTACAGTTCGCTCATACTTGGACCTCTGGTCATTCGGCCTTCCAAGGCTCTCCTCGCCGCTTGGCGCATTGTAGCATGGTGGGATGGGCTATGCAAACGATCTGACCGCCAGAGATCAGAGTTGGTTCTTGCTAGGTGACTCTGTTGGGGTATAATAGGGCTATGGATGGTCTGCGAGAGCTCTTTCCGTTTCGGCTGGCACACGGTGCCGAGAAGGAACTCGTCATTGGCGGAGCTTTGCTTGTTCTTTCCACAGGTGTCTTTGCCAAATGGCCGAGTCCTTCTACCTTTCTCTTGATGGCTCTACTGCTCCTTGTGTTCTGTGTTCTTGTGTATTTCTTCCGAGACCCGGAGCGCATCTCACCGGTGTCCGACAGACTGTTTCTTGGGCCGGCCGACGGTCGGGTTGTGGCAGTGGAGAGCGTCCACGAACCGCTTTTCCTGGAAGGGCAAGCGCTAAGGATCAGCATCTTTATGTCCCTGTTGGATGTGCACGTCAATCGGGCGCCAATAGATGGGCGGGTAGTGTTTGTTAGACACGTGCCTGGGCAGTTCCTACAGGCTTTCCGTCCCGAGGCATCTGAGCTGAATGAACACAATCTGATTGGTTTGGACAGCGGCTACGGGAAGGTTCTGGTCAAGCAGGTTGCCGGCATTATGGCGCGACGGGTCGTGTGCTGGGTACAGCCTGATCAGAGACTGGGGATGGGAGAACGACTAGGAGTTATCAAGTTCGGCTCCCGGGTGGATTTGTTCCTGCCCCCCGGAGCTGAGCCGGTTGTTCAGGTGGACGACCGTATTCGCGCTGGCGTAACGGTGGTCGCCCAATGGAAGAGAGAATCAGATGAATGAGTCAATCTTGTCTAGTCTTCGTAGGTTACTGCCCTCTTTGTTCACCTTTTCGAATCTGTTTTGTGGGTTTTCGGCTGTGGTGTTGGCCGGACACGAGAAACTGGCAATAGCCGCTGCGTGTATCTTGGCCGGCAATGTGCTCGATGGCCTGGACGGTGGTATCGCACGACGACTGGGAGTTGCCAGTGCTTTTGGCCTGCAATTGGATTCTCTCGCGGATGTCGTGACCTTCGGGATGGCACCAAGTATGTTGGTGTACCACCATTGGAGGAGTATGGCCCTCAGCCCGGTGGTCACCTGGATCGTGTGTGCGGCCTACTTGATGGGTGGGGTTTTCCGACTGGCCCGCTTTAATCTCCTCCCACCAAAGTCATCTCATGGCGATATCATCGGCCTCACGATTTCGATTTCTGGGGGGACACTGGCGCTCAGTGTGCTCGCCAACCAGGCCTACAATCACCGATTGATTCCTCCGGCGGTTTTTCTACTCTTGGTGACGACCCTCACCCTCTTGATGGTTAGCCGTGTTCGTTATCCAGGGCTGGGTGCCATTCTACGGCGACGCTGGCTCAGCTTGTCAGGGCTGGGCGTCGCGGCTGTGATGTCTGTGTGGGTCTCTCCTCTCGTGGCTTGGCTGTGTCTGATAGGCTGCTATCTCGTCTTTGGCCTAGGTCGGGCCATGTTTGAGCTGGTACGTTGAGGACAACAGCAATGAAAGCCAGACCGATTCACTTCTTTCAGGGTTGGGGGCTCTCCACCTATGCTGGCCTGATCGGGCGGACTGCTCGATACCAAGTCAGGGAACATGTGCCTCTGAGTCGTATTCAGGCAACTGGTTGTCCTCTAATCGTAGCGGCCTGGCATGGGATGACGATGATGCTCACAAGCTATTTGGCCGCTACTCAAGACCTCGACCGGTACGTGTTGATCGTGCCAGATGATCCCAGAGGCGCGGTCTTGAGCGTGTGGGCGCAACAGCTAGGACTAGCCCCCTTTCCCATCTCTATGAATGCCGACTCAATGGTGGCGGCTCGTCGATTATTGGCACTGATTCGTCAGATGAGGCAGGGGCGCATCCTCTACGTAAACCCTGACGGTCCGTACGGTCCCTCTCATGAACCCAAAAAAGGGGTGGTATATATCGCCCGCAAGGCTGGAGCGACCATAATTCCCACTGCATCCTTCACTTCCACCGGCGTACGCATTCCCCGATGGGATCGCTATACTGTCCCCTTCCCCTTCAGCCGCATATCTGTGGTGTTTGGGGAACCGCTTGAAGTATCGCCGGATGCCGACCCCGAGCGTGCACGAGCGCTGGTTCGCCAATGCCTGAACGATGTGGAGCAGGCGGCTGAGGACCTATACCATACAAGGACATAGTCTACCCCCCCAAAAAAAGACCCAGGTTGAAATGGCCTGCCTTGTGCCGCTCAGTGTTTGCGTGTGTGCACTTGGCTAGTGTGAGCGCTGTGGTATAATCTCCGCCGTGTCGCAGGAGCTGTTGAGTAGGACCTTGAGCTAGGAGGCGAGTCTGTGAAGCTGCATGAGTATCAGTCCAAGCGGCTATTTTCAAAGCACGGCGTGCCGATTCCCGATGGAGATGTCGCCACGACATCGCAAGAGGCACGTCAGATTGCTGAAAGATTGGGAGGGCCTGTCGTCATCAAATCCCAGGTGCTCGTGGGAGGACGTGGCAAGGCAGGTGGCATCAAACTGGCTCAGACGCCTGATCAAGCCGAAACGGTATCCAAGGAGATTCTGGGGCTGGTGATCAAGGGCCTACCCGTGCGGAAGGTCCTCGTGGACGAGGCAGCCGAGATCGCGAAAGAGATTTACCTGGGAATTGTCATCGATCGAGCCAAACGGCGAGCGGTGATGATGGCTTCTTCTGAGGGTGGTGTGGAGATCGAGGAGGTTGCTCGTAGCAACCCCGACGCGATCAAGAAAATTGTCATTGATCCCTTTCTAGGACTGCGGGGCTATCAGACCTTGGCATTGGCAAAAGGCATTGGGTTGCCAACTGGGCGATCCCGCGATTTTGGGCGTATTGCTTCTGGTTTGTACGAAACTTTCCTTGCGTGTGATGCCTCGCTGGCCGAGATAAACCCTCTGGTCGTGACCGGTGACGGCGATCTGCTGGCTGTCGATGGTAAGATGGTGATTGATGACAATGCCGGCTTTCGCCATCCTGATCTGGTGCAGATGCGGGACGTCGATGAAGAGACACCCACTGAGCGCGAGGCACGTCAGGCTGGTTTGAGCTACGTGCAGCTTGACGGCGAGATCGGATGTATGGTTAACGGGGCGGGGCTGGCTATGGCATCGATGGATATCATCAAGTACTTTGGCGGCGCCCCGGCTAACTTTCTTGACATTGGTGGTGGTGCCAAGGCTGAACGTGTGGCGATAGCGCTGCGTCTCATTCTGGCTGACGAAAACGTCAGGGCAGTGCTATTCAACATCTTTGGGGGTATCACCCGATGCGATGAGGTGGCCAGAGGAATCCTCGCCGCGTTCGAGACTGTCAGGCCCACGGTTCCATTGGTAGCACGATTGGTAGGAACGAATGAGAAGGAGGGCCGCGAAATCCTGGCAGGTTCAGGCTACGAACTGATCACGGCGACGACGCTCGCCGAAGCGGCGCAGAAAGCGGTAGCTGCCGCCAAGGGCGAGTTGGCGGCTTAGGGGGAACCAATGGCGATTCTAGTTGACAAAAACACTCGGCTGATTGTGCAGGGTATCACCGGGCGTGAGGGCGAGTTTCACAGCCAGCAGATGATCGCGTACGGCACACAGGTGGTCGCAGGGGTTACGCCTGGAAAAGGCGGGCGGACGGCCTGCGATGGCAGAGTGCCTGTCTTTGACTCGGTAGCCGAGGCGGTGGCGGCGACCGAGGCGAATGCGTCGGTTGTCTACGTGCCAGCTCGCTTTGCCCCCGATGCAATTCTGGAGGCTGCCGACGCGGGCATCTCGCTCATTGTCTGCATCACCGAGGGTGTACCGACGCTGGACATGATACGCGTCTGTGCGTATCTTGACCAGAAGGGGGCACGGCTTGTGGGCCCAAATTGCCCTGGGCTCCTTTCCCCTGGCCAGGCAAAGGTTGGCATTATGCCCGCTCACATCGCAACTCCCGGCCCCGTGGGTGTCGTCTCTCGCTCCGGCACGTTGACTTACGAGGTCGTCTATGCGCTCACTGCACAGGGCATTGGTCAGACCACCTGTGTTGGCATTGGTGGAGATCCCATCATTGGTACCACGTTTATCGATGTGCTGGCACTGTTCGAGGATGACCCCCTTACTCAGCAGGTCGTGCTGATCGGCGAGATTGGAGGCAACGACGAAGAACGTGCTGCTCAGTTCATTGCTGAGCGTATGACAAAGCCAGTCACCGCTTTTGTTGCAGGAGCGACCGCCCCCCCGGGCAAGCGTATGGGACATGCAGGGGCCATAATCCAAGGCGGCACTGGGACGGCGGAGGAGAAAATCGCCTCCTTTGAGGCCGTGGGGGTGCGGGTGGCTCGGCATCCGGAGCAAATCGCCGATCTCGTTGGACAGGATTGACCAAATCCAACGTCAACAAGCGGTAGGCAGTGGGCAGAACATGGACGACCCTTGTCTACCGTTTGCTGTCTACCTCATTGATGTTTGAACGGATTCATCCGCGTTTCGACTGGGGACTCTTGCTGGCGCTGGCGCTGGCGCTTGTTGCGGCTGCCCCCTTCCTCACCCGGCCTGGTCTGCCACGCCAGACTGATGCCGAACTGCACGTGTATCGGGCCGCCGAGTTGGGGCACGTGATGCGCGCCGGGGTATTCTACCCACGGTGGGCGCCGGACTTTTACTTCGGCTACGGCTATCCAATCTTTAACTACTATGCTCCATTGACCTACTATCTGGCCAATCTGTTTGATCTATTGCCAGGCATCGATATTGTCGATGGCGTCAGGGCGGTCTTTGTTTTGGGCTTTGTAGTTGCTTCGTTGGGAACCTATCTTCTTGGGCGCGACTTCTCTGATGTGGGGGGGGGCGCAGTGGCGGCGGCGTCCTTCGTTTTTGCTCCCTATGTGGCTTTTATCGACCCTCACGCGCGCGGTGTCCTGGCGGAGCATTTTGCTCTCTGTCTGTTGCCTATGGTGTTTTTCGCCTTTCGCCGGCTGATGAGTGGGGCGGGTAGTAGGGGAGCGCTCTTGGGAAGTGTCCTGACCCTGGCGGCGTTTGTGCTCAGTCACAATCTGGTTGGCCTGGTTGGTGCTGGCCTTCTGTCAGTATACTGGCTGTGGGAGGCCGGGGTGGGCACTGGACGCAAGCGAGCAGGGTGGGGAGTATTGGCCTTTGTCTTGGCAGCGGCCATTATTGCCTTCTTCTGGCTTCCGTTCTTGGTGGAAAGGGATGCCATCAAGCTCCAGGTAATTGGACCGGGCCACTTTGACTATCGCGAGCATTTTCTCTCGTGGACAGAGCTTTTGGCTCCTTCTCGGGTGCTTGACCTGGGAGCGACCGCTCCTCACTATCAGCACAATCTGGGCCTGGTTCAGTGGTTGCTGGCTGTGCCAGCTTTAGGCGTGCTCTTATGGCGAAGGGATAACAGGACTCCTCAAGACACTCCTCTGTCCAATCCTATTTCGCGCGGATATCCATGGATTCAGGCATCCGTGCTCTATTTCTATGTATTGGGTCTCGGGTTGGCGTTTCTGATGACGCCTGGTTCGCGAGTGGTCTGGCAGCACATTCCTGGAATGCCCTATCTCCAGTTTCCGTGGCGACTGATGGGCCCTACCAACTTGATGCTGGCAATATGCGCTGCTGGCAGTGTGAGCGCACTATCGGCTGTTTCTAGCCCGCGCTGGTGCAGGCTTGTACCACCGGCAATCCTGACGATCATCCTAGGATCAGCCCTGCCGGTGCTATATCCTCCCAGTTGGCCGCCTGATTTTGGCGGCACATCGCCGCACGACATCATCCAGTGGGAACAGCAAAGCCTGGCAGTGGGCACGACCTCCACAGGAGACTTTTTGCCGATCGAGGCAGCACTAGCTCCTGTTCCTCCTATGCCAACGTTGATCGAGTCGTACCTGCAACCGGGACCCGTGGACAGGGTCAATCGCGCCGCCTTGCCCCACGGCGCGCGTGTGGAGATCTTGGAGCACGGGCCGCTAAGCGATCGCTTTGCAGTCTCAACGCCCAAAAAGCTCATTCTGCGCATATACACGTTCTACTTTCCCGGCTGGAAGGCCTACGTGGATGGCGAGGAGGTGGAGATCAGCGTGGCTGGGCCTGAGGGCTTTATCACGCTGGCGGTTCCCAAGGGCGATCACGATGTAGCGGTGCGTTTCGAGGACACGCCGCCTCGAGTGGTCGGGTGGATAGTATCAGCTATCGGAGTATTGATGCTCGCCGTGGCGCTCGTGTTGATGCGCCGACCGAACGACAAGGAATACAACGGGTTACTGCCGGCCTCTTCACTGCGGACCTCTCTTGGGCTCGGTGCCGCGGTTCTGCTCTTTGTGGCTGTCAAGAGTGGCCTTATCGATCCACACGACAATTGGCTGCGCTACACGTCTCCGCCAAGCCAAGCCTGGGCTGCCCAGTATGAACGACGGGCCAGCTTTGGTGGGCAGATCGAGTTGCTGGGCTATGATCTGCCACGCAGGAGCGTTCGTTCTGGAGACGAATTCACGGTTGTACTCTATTGGCGTGCCCTGGCACCTATGGATGTAAACTACCAGTCCTTTGTACACGTGGCTAGGCCTGTGAACATTCTCTGGGGGCAGGAGGACCACCTGAACCCAGCCGGTCTGCCGACCACACGCTGGCCGCTTGATAGATATGTGTGGGATGAGTACAAAGTCCGTGTTCTCCCGGGGACGCCACCAGGGGAATATGTGATCAATGTGGGGCTCTACTCGATGGCTGGAGGCTACCGGCTGCAGTCATACGATGTGGGCGAAAGCGTTTTGGGTGACAGCGTCATCATAGACTCGATAAATGTGCGAGTCCCCAGGCGTCCGCCACGTGCGGCTGAGCTAGATACGACGCAGGAGGTAAGAGTGGTTTTCCCCGAGGCAGGAGTCACCCTGTTGGGGTATAGCCAGCCGCTTGAACAGATTAAGCTGCCTGGTCTGTGGTCACTCACATTGTTCTGGAGCGCGGACTGTGATCAGCCTGCCGCGCGAATCCGGAACGTTGTATTGCTGGACGACAGTGGGCGGCAGGTCTGGGGAATCTCTGGGGTGCCTGTAAACGGTTCCTATCCTTTTGATGTCTGGCGTGCAGGAGAGGTGGTGCGTGATCCGCTGCAGTTTGTAGCAGGGGGATTGGTAGACATTCCAAGAGAAATAGGGGATGGGGCCTATCGCTTTGGTGTTGCTGTAAGTGTGGATGAAACCGAAGACACGGATGTGGACGAGGCTGTTGTGCCAATTGGTACAGTCGAGTTTCGTATCGAGGGCGAGACGGATTAGGGGAAGGCAAACAATGGCAAGAATGAAGAAGCGGGAAAGGCTGGTGGCGGCTATTCGTGGCAAAGATGTGGATAGACCTCCGGTGGCTCTGTGGCGCCATTTTCCGGGGGATGACTACCGTCCGGAGGACCTGGCTGCAGCAACGATCGCCTTTCAACGTCAGTACGATTTTGACTTTGTCAAGGTGACTCCGACCAGTAGTTTCTGTGTTCAGGGTTGGGGATCACGGGATGTCTGGACAGGGACCCTAGAGGGAACGCGCGACTATGTCCTTTATCCCATTAAGACTGATTCTGACTGGGGCAACCTCAAAGTGCAGGATCCTGAGCAGGGGGCCTTGGGTGCGCAGTTGGAATGCCTCAGGCTCATCGTAAAGGAATTGGGCCGCGATGTGCCCGTCATTCAGACAGTCTTTAGCCCTCTGGCTCAGGCCAAGAATCTGGTTGGGAGCGAAAACCTGCTGGTGCACCTGCGCCGCTATCCTGACGCCGTTCGTTTGGGTTTGGAGATCATCACTGAGACAACGATTCGATTTGTGGAAGCAGCACGCGAGACTGGTATCGACGGCCTATTCTATGCCGTACAGTATGCACAGTATGGATTGCTCAGCGAACTGGAATACTCTGCTTTTGGTCGTGCTCACGACCTGCAGATTCTGCAGGCAGCTCAAGAACTGTGGCTTAACGTGCTGCACCTGCACGGAACCAACATCATGTTTGATCTGCTCGCAGACTACCCTGTTCAGATTATTAACTGGCACGATCGGGAGACCTGGCCGGCG
>CAYUIS010000031.1:36853-42559 GCA_964444825.1 uncultured Anaerolineales bacterium
GCAAAGCCAGAGAAAGAAAACCACAGCGGATTCGGGCCGCCGGCGTTGGATCCTGTTCGGCGGATTGGGAGGGTTGGCGCTGGTGATTGTCGTTGTCTTGATTGTTGTTGGGCTGGTGCCGGAAAATCAACCACACCAAGCAGAAGTGTTGTATCACAACATCGAAGGAGGCCTCACAGAGGAGGGATTTCCCTACCTGGGTTCGTTGGAGGCGGATGTCGTGCTAGTGGAATTCACCGATTTCTATTGTTCCCACTGCCGTGTGTACAACCAAGAGTCGGAGGAATCCATTCTGGATGAATATGTAGCGACTGGACAGGTTCGATATGTCCTTCACTACTACAGCGGCGGTAGTCCCCAGTCGATCCAGGCGGCTGAGGCGGCGATGTGTGCCGCGGAGCAGGGACTCTACTTCCAGTTTCAGCGCGCTTTCTTTGATAACCCCGCTGCGACGCGGACGGACCTCATGGCTCTCTCCCGCGGTTTGGGATTGGATGAGGACGACTTTATGGCTTGTTGGGATGAAGGTCGGTACCACAACGAACTGCTGGGGCACATCCGAGCAGCGAGAGCTGCTGGTATCTCAGTGACGCCGAGCTTCAAAATCAACGACCAGTTGGTGACCGGCAACGTGCCTGATATGATACGCCAGGCCATCGAGGACGAATTGGCAGCGCGGTAGCTTTGGACCTCAGGGGCGGCTACGTCTATTGCTGTTTTGAGTGCTGCTTCAAAGTGCGAGCCAGAATATCCTCTCGTTCAGACAGGTCTGGTTGCCGCTGGTGTTTTTCTTGACGTCGACTCTGCTGACCGGGGCGCTTGGTCTGCGCGCGCTGAAGTGCGATTTCCATTGCCGTTTGTGATGGGTCCTCTTGTTCACTGTCCTCGACCGCGTATGCCTCCTCGATGCCCATCAGACTCAGATCGATGCGCCGCTTCCTGCGGTCAACCTGCAGTATACGCACTTCAGTTTCCTCGCCCACTTTGAGCACCTCGGATGGGTGCCGTATATAGCCAGCGGACATCTCTCGAACGTGGAGCAAACCCGCTCGCTCAGCGCCGATGTCCACGAATGCTCCGTACGGCTCAATCCGTGTCACAGTGCCGGTGTGCACTTGCTCCTCCGCCAACTCGTCCCAGTCCACGTCCGGAGGCTCGATCATTGTCAACCCAATGCGGCCCTGTTCTGGACTGACTTTTGTCACCCACACGGTCACACTGTCTCCAGGCTGAACGACATCTGCCACGCGATTCACCCGCTTGGAGGTAAGCTGTGATATGTGCACTACACCGTCGTACTCCAGGCCAACGTCAATCACCGCACCATAGAGCTGCGTCTCTTTCACAGAACCCTGAAGACGCATCTTGGGCTTCAGATCGGCAATCGAGCTGATTTCCACTTCCTGTTCAACTTCTTCCATCTTTGTTGGTGCTCCTCTCTGGTTGAGCTCTGCGACATTATAGCCGAGGATCAGAATGTGTCAAGATATGTCCCTTGTTGCTAATTCGCATAGTCGTTGTCACGCGTCTGTTCCACTCTCTTGCAAGCATTTGCGAAACACCAGGCTGCGTGAAAAAGGGTGGGTTACCAAGCCGCATGGGGAAAAGTCACGACCCCTGCGTGAATACCTACACGTTTGTACATCTTTACGTTTGCAGTTGTGTACGGTTCACCGAGTAGCCCATCGTGGATTGCCCAGCTACGTCCCCGGACACTGCGTTCCACTCCTGAGTGGCGGAAAGGGGTGGAGCCATCTAGTCGCCCTGACAATAGTCTTCCTGGTGCAAATTCCCTGTGAATCCACTCCATGCGCCCCAGCCCCATCACGTATGAGAATCCCAACCGTTCGAAGAGGATTGCATTGTGATAGGCCAGTGGCTGTATGTAAAACGAGTCGTGTTGGAGACCCAAGACAAACTGCTCCAACACTGGCATCAACCTGCGAGTCATCCCTAAGCCGTGACGCACCTGGCCTGGCGCGAGACCCGCTCTCATAGCCCGGATCTCCTCCTCCATGTTGCGTTCCAGAACACCAAAGTAAGTCGGCGTACCATCCGGCAGCCGGTCTGTGTCGTATCGTTCTGAGAAGGGGTCGTTGACTATGAAAAGAACCACCTCAATCTGATTATTGGGAGTGTCCGCCAGTTGGATGTACAACAGCGGGTCCTCGGCATCCCAAGCGTGACGCAGAGAGACCTCGACTGAAGAGATGCCAGGCTCACACGTGTACAAGGGATTTCCAGCGCTGTCGGCCAGGGTTTGCGGATCTATCCCAAAGTGTTGCAGAATCTCGATCGGTACCAGGTGCCCATAGACCTGCAGCGTCTGTTCTCGAGGAAGCTTGTTGACCTGCGCAATGGAAAAAAGCGCTACATCTTGCAGCAACGGGGAAGCGTGCCATATCTGTCTTGTTCGGCCCATTGTCTGCCCCTCTAGCGCCGGCCTTGCTCTCTAAGTGCACGATCGATGTCACGTTGGGCATCTCGCTGGGCAATAGTCTGCCGCTTGTCGTATTTGCGCTTGCCCTTTGCCAGCGCCACCTCCACTTTGGCACGGCCGCTCTTTAGATAAAGCTGCACAGGCACAATGGTGTATCCGCGCTCCGTTACACGGACGATCAGGCGGTCGATCTCCCGGCGATGTAACAACAGCTTGCGGGGGCGTACTGGATCGTGCCCATATCTGCCAGCGGCCTCATATGGTGCAATGTGGACGTTTACCAACCACAGCTCTCCATCTCGGGGCTGCACATACCCGTCGCTGAGATTCACTCGCCCCGCGCGTATAGCTTTGATCTCTGTTCCCATCAGAACCAGACCAGCCTCGTGGTGACCCTCCAGGTGATAGTCTCGACGTGCCTTGCGATTCGTGGCAATGATCTTGATACCGGACATCATTCCTCTGTCTGCAAGTACTTGATAGCCTCTTCCAACTGAGGGTCTTGATCCGGTTCCAGTTCTTCCTCCGGCCACGGGACCTCTATATCAGGTGTGAGGCCCTGACCGTGAATGACACGATCATTGGGGGTGAACCATCGCGCGACTGTCACCCGCAATTGGGAGCCATCGCTGAGAGTGAACGGGCGCTGCACAGAACCCTTGCCAAAGGTCAGCTCCCCGATCAATATCGCCCGCTCCCGGTCCTGCAACGCGCCGGCCACGATCTCTGATGCACTGGCGCTCGCTCCATCCACCAGCACGACCAAAGGAATACTCTCGCCTACGTCTCCTGGATCAGCGCCAGATGGGGGCAAAAGCTGTTCACGGCCATCGCTCCAGCGCTCAATGACAACGGTCCCATCATCCAAGAACAGATCGGCGACTTCCACTGCCTGATCCAACCATCCACCGGGGTTGCCGCGTAGATCAAAGATCACGCCTTTTGGCTCCTGAGCCAAAAGCTCCTCCAGCCCATCCTCCATTAACTCGGTGGCCGTCGAGTTGAACTCATACAGCCGGATATAGCCGATGTTGGCGTCGAGCATTTCCACATCTATAGTCGGGATTTCCAAGCGTGCGCGAGTGACGACAACCTCGAAAAGCTCCGATACATCTTCCCGTTCTACGAGCAAAGTTACTTTGCTATTGGCTGGGCCCCGGATCAGGCCGATTGCTTCATAAAGAGAGATCCCCACGATAGACACGCCGTCTACTTCGAGGACACGATCTCCTTCGAGCATTCCGGCTCTCTCGGCTGGCCCATCTTCAAACATGCCGACGATCTCCAGCCTGCCCGTCTCGTCCATATTGACGAATGCGCCAATGCCCTCAAACTCTCCAGTGGCATCCTCGGCGATGATGGATGCAGCTTTGGGCTCAATGAAGGCGGTGTACTGATCGCCCAACGTGCTCAGCATACCACGGATAGCGGCATAGGTGATGTTTTCCATATCCGGCAACTCGCCGTAGTAGTTTCGCTGGACCAGGTCCCACACTTCCCAGAACAGTTGAAACGCCTCCTCATCCTCATTGGTCGGCGTGGGTATTGGCACAGGCGTAGGCGTAGGGGTGAGTGGGTCCTGAAAGCCGCTGTTTTCTACAGAGGGCGTTGGATCAAGTGTTGCTTCTTCTGTGGCAGGGTTCGGCGGAAACGCCGACCGCAAGGGTGCCCACGTAGGTAGTATGCCGCTCCCGGTCAGAAGATAAGCTGATCCAAATCCGACTAGGAAGCCCATAGCCGCAAGCGAGAGCAGAACCGTGCCTGCGAGCAGACACCTGGTCACGCTACGGGGTTTGATGTTCATCAAGTGCTGACTCCTGAGGTCTTTCTGTGTCCCGCTGGTGCGACTGGAGATAGTCAACAGCGCCATTGAGTTGCTCGTCTTCCAAGCTGGCACCGCCGGGGATGTGGATGTCCGGTTTCAAGCCTTGCCCTTCGATGCGGTGTCGTTCGGGTGTCAACCAAACTGCCGAGGTGACGTGGAGTGATGAACCGTCGGACAGGTCGTATATCAACTGAACCGAGCCTTTACCGAAGGTAGGTTCTCCGATCAAGGTGCCACGGTCATGATCCTGGAGCGCGCCCGCAAGGATCTCGGCTGCGCTGGCCGTGCCGTGGTTTACCAGCACGGCCAACGGTACATCAGTGGCGAGGCCGCCATCCTGGACAGGGAAAGCTCTTTCTCGTCCATCACGGTCTAGCTCCACCAACACGTTCCCTTCCTGCAGAAACTTGCTAGCGGTGGCTACCGTCGGATCAAGCAATCCACCCGAGTTGTCCCGCAAATCTAGGATCAAGCTGGCGACCGCATCAGTGTACAGCAGTTCCTGGATGGCAGCGGTGGCCTCGTCGCTCGTTTTCTCTGTGAAGGTTTCAATACGTATGTATCCGATGTCGAGTGCCTGATCAAGTACACGCCAGGTGACGGAAGGAACTGATATCTGAGCTCGGATGACGGTGATTCCAAACGGTGGGGTAGGGGGGCGAGAGATGGTGAGTGTCACGGGTGTGTTGAGCTCGCCGTGTAACTGGGCACGCACATCGTCTATTGTGGTTGACTCGCCGATGGCATTTCCATCTACAGCCAACAGGATGTCGCCCACGCGGATGCCAGCAGCTTCGGCAGGAGAGTCGGGGTGGGGGGAAAGTACCATCTGCCCCTCACTATCACGCCATATAGTTGCCCCCACGCCACCGAATGTCCCGCGCATTCTGTCGCGCTCTAGCTCCCGAGGCTGAGGTTCGATAAAGACTGTATGAGGGTCATCCAGCAGCCGTAGGGCCTCTTGAATAGCGCCGTACGTGCGCTGGCTGTCTGAGGGGAGTTCGCCATAAAAGTGCTCATCCACGTGATCCCAGGCTTCCCAGAATACGTCGAATTCGTGCGCTGGATTTCGGTGCGCATTCAGTTGCAGAGACACGGCCAGTCCGGTACCAAAGGACAGGCAGACACAGATAAAAAGGGCACCAAGCAGCAAGGCTGTACGCTGGAATGAACTTGACATAACAATTGGACTGACACTGTAGATTTCTTGCCCGCTAGCGGCGCCGCTAACACCAGCCTGCGTCTAGCGTGGCGACTATTGTGTGGCTATTCTAGCACAAAGCAAGGGAGGAGCAAGCCCATCACTCGCTGTTGTTTGGCGACTAGATAGCTGGTAGTTATGTCGAGTTAAATCATAGAAAACACCGGAATATGACATAATTAATATAGTCGGAAGTTGATTTGTACCGATTCTGGCGATGTTTTGGCGATCCAAGCGCTT
>CAYUIS010000032.1:0-41699 GCA_964444825.1 uncultured Anaerolineales bacterium
AAATCGACCAGACCCTGTTCGGTCATACCGTCAATCAGCCTCTCGAACCGGAGCAGGGCATCGGCATCGAAATCGAATGTTCCTCCCGGCTGGAGCACGTCAAAGTCGAGGGTCTCGACGCCCTCCGGCAGGCCCAGCTCGATCATCCCCGCGTTCCAGGTGACCATCGTGCGGAGCGCGTCGTGCATCTGCTCTTCAATGCGGATCCGGGCGTGGGTCGTGACGACGGCGACTAACCCCGCCAGCACCACCACCATCAAGGTCGCCGTACCGAGGACAAAGCGTGTGCGAATGGAGCCACGGCTCAGGAGACCCGCGACGGCACGGCGCGGGGAGATCGCCTGTTGCCGCTCCGGTTCCATCGTCTCGATGGCCGAGCCGCGCAGGATCGACCGTGCCGGCATCCAGGCCGCTCCAGCGCAGATGAGGGGGGCGATGAGTATGCCTACTACGCCGTTCAGGAGCGCTGGCTGGACGGAACGCCAGGCAGCGCCCCACAGATCCAGGTCAGGGATGCCCCATCCATTGCCACCATAGGTCACAGCCAGGATTACGACGACCCCCGTCCCGCCGACCAGTCCCATCGCCCCACCGATCAGCCCCATCAGCGCGGCCTCGCCGGTCACGACTGCCGTTATCTGGCACCGCGTCGCCCCGATAGCCCTCAGCATGCCCAGCTCGCGCCGCCGTTCCGTGACGCTGATCATCGTGGTATTGACCACACCCAACGCCGCCGACACGACCGCGAGCAGCAGTAGCGCGTTCAGCATGGCCGGCAGCATGTCCATAACCTGTACTTGTAGGTCGGCCATGTCCTGGAGGTCGCTCAAATACACGCCCGGATGACGGGCTAAAGCGTCTCTGAGCTCGGCCTCCAGCGCGGATCGATCGACGCCCGGCAAGGGCCACAACACCGCCATCAAGGGATCTGTCGTGCCGAAAGCCTCGTCGGCTGCGACGCTGATGATCGAGGCGCCGACAAAGGGCGAACCGATACCCGCGATAGTGCACGTCACCGGCCCGTCCAAGCCGGTCACCTCGAAGGTCTCACCCAAGGAAACGGCGTTGTTGCTGGCCACGAGCGGCGTGACCAAGACGCCACACCCGGATTCCAATACCGGCAGAGCTGTCTCCCAGTCCCCTTCAACGAAAGTAAACAGCGTATCGCCACTTTCGTACAGCTCGTGGGGGTCGGTTATGAAGGAAAAGTAAGTGGAGCCCAGGAACGAGAGCTCCGGCACGATCACATAATTCACCGCCGTGAGCCGGCCGCGCTCGCGCAGGACGTCTCTTACCTCGGCGAGTGCATCGGGGGCAATCGCGAGCTCGTCTATGGTGGCGTAGGCTGACATTCCCGCCATATAGTCGAAGGGGGTCAGAGCCCAGGCTCCCAATTGTGCGCTGTCTTGGATCTTGGGAAGCATCAGCTCGAAGAACATAAAACGGATAAAGCCAGTCATAGCGACGATCATTGTCAAGGCCACGGTGAGTGTCAGGATGGTCAACACCACACGGCCGCGGCTGCGATCGAGGTTGTCGCCGATCAGTCTCCCCGTTGCCTTGAGGAGGCGGGTGAGGGGCTGGCGCATCCACCGCCCCACGCCACCGGTCAGGGTGGGCAGAATTAGCATCCAGCATCCCAGCCATAGCAGCGCGAACAGGCCGGTCAACAGGCTATCCCAGGGCGGCATGACCCACGTGCCGGGTGGAGCGATGGCGAGATACACGACCAGGGCGAGGATGACTACACCTCCGAGGAGCCAGGTTCTGCGCAGAGAACTGGCTTTCTCCGAAACGTGGGATTCCTCCCGTAGCGCGACCAGGGGCGAGATGCGGGTCGCTCGCCAGGCTGGGAGCAGGGCGGAGAGCAGGGTGACGCCGAGTCCCAGCGCCATTGCCAGGAACATGGTGGGAAGAGACACGCCACCCTCGGCAGCAATAAAGATGCCTTCGCTGACGATCTTTAATAGGGCAATAGTCCCCTGTCCCAGGAGCGGCCCGGCGATCAGGCCCACGAGGGTTCCGGCACCGCCGATGAAAAGGGCCTCGGCCAATACCAATCGTATCACCTGGCGACGGACCATACCCAGTGAGCGCAGCGCGCCAATCTGCTGCCGACGCTGGGTGACCGACATCGCGAAGGCGTTAAACACGAGAAAGCCCGCGGCAAGCGTGATTCCCACCCCGACCATCGTCAACATGACGTCGAGTTGATCGAGCAGCCCGGTCATAAACGTCTGCGCGGCCTCCGATTCGGACAAGGCGTTCACAATGGCGCTACTGGTTACGTCGGCGGCGACGGTCATCGCCACGCCCAACCCCACCGCCAGCGCGCTTAGGACGGTGCGTGTGCGTCCTTGCTCGAGGCTGCGCCAGGCCAGCGTCCATGTGAGCGAGCGCGCAATCCTGCGCTGGCCCTCCGGGCGCTTGGTTGCGGCTGGTTTCAGGGTCACTTGCTCGCTGCGCGTAGCCTCGACCACGTCCATTGCCGCCGCCTGCCGGGCCGGATAGTAGGCTGCCAGCGCGGCTACCAGCGGACCAAAAACCAGCGCCACCAGCGAGGCAATGGTGGCATCCCGCAGCCCGTCCCCCATAGTGAGGCGGATCGTCTCCCAGTCGGCGCGCACCCCTACTGAGGCTGCTCCGTTAGGCAGCACCAGCACGCCCCATGTCAGCAGCATCAGCAGGCCCAGCCCGCTGGCCACCAGCGCCGCCAGCAAGCCCAACGTCGCAGCCTCGGCCATCACCGCGCGGCGTACTTGACGTTGTGTTGCGCCCACCGCCCGCAACAGGCCAATCTCACGTCCACGCTCGGTTACATTGATGACCATCGTGTTGACCACACCCAGCGCAGCCACGACAACGGCCAGCAGCAGCAGACCGTTGAGCAGCAGCCCCAGCCGGTCAACGACCTCCAGCACCGGATCGAGGCTCTCGTCAAAGTCGAGCAGCGTGATCTGGGGGAACGGCTCGATAGCTCTCTCCACCTGCGCCAGCGTCGCTTTGACATCTTGTCGGTTAGTCGCCAGAATGCCCAGGAAGGACGGTTTCATTACATCGAAATAGGCCTCGCCGTCGGCGTAAGGAAGGATGGACATCAAAAAGCCGCCGCCGCCAATCCCGGCTACCGTAAACGCGACCTCGCCGCCAGGCGTCTGCACCGGGACATTGTCACCCACCTGGACCCCCAGCCGTTCGGCCACGATGGGCGTCAGCAGCATCGCCCGGCCGCGCTGCATCCACTCCAGTGCCGCTTCTGGGTCACCCTCGAAAAAGTCAAAGTTGCCGATGCGCAAGTAGATCTCAGGGTCGACAAACAGCCCAGGCGCGCCGGGTACCGTGGCCAGATTGGATGGGACGACCTGGAAACGGTAGCGGATCACCTCAATCTGCCCCGATTCAACTAGCGGATCGAGGGCCGTCACAGCCAGGTTTAGGTCAAATCCCAAATCGTCCCGGGTGATAAACTGGAAGAAATTGTCGAATGTCAGTTCCTGGGAGGCGACCATCTCGGCGAGATCGCCGGTGATAAAGACGTCCTCGCGCCCGGCCGCCGAGCGCATGCTACCCATGGACCCTTTGAGACCGGCTGTCAGCAACCCTGCGGTGGCGACGATGATGGTCAGCCCGGCTGTCAATGCGCCAGCGGTGAGCACCGCGCGTGTCTTGTTCCGGCCCAAGTTGTCGGCTGCCAGTCGTCCCGCGGTGCCCAGCCAGCGCGCCAGGATGGGTCGGACCAGAATCGTCACAGGATCGATCAGGGCCGGTAGCAAAAGGACCACGGCGCCTAGAAGGGCTGACTGGCCCACTATCATGGCGGGCAGGGCGACGGAGATGTTAGGGCGAACCACCAGCCCAAAGGCGGCCAGTCCTGGCAGCAGCAAACCCAGCAGTACCGCGCCCACGCGCCCGCCAGAGCGGATGTACCAACCGGGTGCGGCCGTCGCCGTCTCTGGCTGCACCGCTACGATGGGCGGCACACGGCTGGCCCGCCAGGCCGGTTGGAGTGCGCCAACCAGTGTGACCCCCAGTCCCATCAACGTAGAGAGCGCCAACCCCCACCACGGCACGGCGAGGGGGGTGGCTTCAAGCGCGCCAAAGGTGCGCATCACAACCCAGGCCAGCCCTAGTCCGGCCAGCACGCCCGCGACGGTTCCCGCCAGGCCCAGTGTTCCTGCCTCGGCCAGCACTGTACCCATGACCTGACGGCTCGTCATGCCCAGCGCGCGCAGTGCTCCGATCTCGCGCATCCGCCCGGTGACCGACATGGCAAAGGCGTTCAGGATGACGAAACTGGCGGCGAATAGGATGATGAGGCCGACAATCGCCAATCCGCCCTGCATCAGCATCACGTTACCCATCGCGCCGCCCGTGACCGCAGCACGAACGACGGCCAGGTCTGGACCAACCATCCCGGCCAGGCCGGCTTGGACCTGCTCACCGTTTGCACCAGGGCGCAGCGCGACCTCGACGCGGTCGATGAGATTCCGGGAATCTCTTGAGAATCCAAGGATCTGGGCCACACCAAGCGGTACGTAGGCGACCGTTTCCTCTGCCAACGCCGTCATATCCTGTTCGAGCTTTAGCCGCCCGGCAACGGTCAGCGTCGTCGTCCGACCATTTGCTCTCAGCACGATCTTTTCACCAACGTTCAGCCTGTGGTCGATGGCGACTTTCATTGGGAGCACAATGCTGTCTGGCCTGCCCAGGAATGTGCCGTTGGCCAGTTCGGGCTTGTGAAGGTCGGTGTACGTTTCGGGGTCAACGCCAAGGAGCTTTAGGCTGGAAATCTGCGGGTCGGTCTCCCCTTCGGCTGCGCTCGGGACCAGTTCCACCTCGACGCGCAGTGAGGGCGATGCGATCTCAACGTCGGGCGAAGCGCGCAGTGTGTCCAGGATGCGCTCATCAAAGGCCGCACCATCCCGGGCAAAGATCTCTACAAGCAACGCGGCGTCAACCCGTGGTCCCTCCTCGGAGAGCTCTGCCGCGCTTTGGCCAGCCGCCTGTCCGACGATGGACGCCGCCAATACCATAGCTACGCCCAGCGTGATGGCCAGCGCGGTCAAGATACTACGGAGGGGGTGAGCGGTCAGATTCCGCCAAGTGAGGGCTTTTAGTGAACGCATAGGTTTCCTATCCGCACGTATTGGATGTGGAGAACACGGATTGGCAGGATCAGCGGATTATGCGATTTCCTACAACTCTAGATCCGCCATCACGTCCATAATCTCCTGCATGCCTAGACCGCCGTCGCGCGGCAGCAGTTCGCGCACGAACTGACCATCCTGGAGAAAAACCACCCGGTCGGCGTAGGACGCGGCACGAGGGTCATGAGTCACCATCACCACGGTCGCGTTCAGATCTCTACACGTCTTGCGCAGCATATCGAGGACGACCGTGCCGGACTTGGAGTCGAGGTTGCCGGTGGGCTCGTCAGCCAGCACGATCTTGGGCTCGCTGACGAAAGCGCGAGCGATGGCCACCCGCTGCTGCTGTCCACCCGAGAGTTGATCGGGCCGGTGATGCTTGCGGTCGGCCAGGCCTACCATGTCGAGGAGTTCGTCAACGCGCGCCTCGTGGTCCTCAATGCGCTTGCCGTCGATGAGCAGCGGCAGGGCGACGTTCTCGGCCGCACTGAGCGTGGGCAGCAGGTTAAAGAACTGGAAGATAAAACCCACCTGCCGCCGGCGCACGATGGTGATGTCGTCGTCGCTGAGGTGGGCCAACCGCTTGCCGCCGAGGACGACGTCGCCGTCGGTGGGCGTGTCGAGCCCTCCCATCAGGTGCAGCAACGTGGACTTGCCGGAACCGGATGGTCCCATGACGGCCACAAACTCTCCCTGCTGGACGACAAAGTCAACGCTCCGTAGCGCGTCAACCGTCACCTCGCCCATCTGGTACTGCTTGCAAAGACTCTGTGTGCGTAATGCTTCTGCCATCTGGTGTAGCTCCTTGAGTAAAACACCTGTGTAACTAGAAGACTGCTGACGGTGGATTCGGGACCTTGTAACTTGGTCTAGACGCACTCCCCACCTGGCGTGGGGAGTGCGTATTGTGCCATTTGATAGAGGGCGGCACCCGAACGTTTACCCATTGCGGGTGCCGTCGATAGCGTTACGTGCGCTAGTCGCTGCTTAGCTTACGTTTCAACTCGGCAGGGGTTGAGGCGGTAACAGCCTTGTACTCGACACCGGGATAGTATCGCTTGTAGAAGTCCTGCAGGGTCAGAGTCCCGGGCCACGCGTGAGGGTTGACGGCGATCACGCGTCGGACGTCCAGGTCGCCGATGCCGGCGTCGTCCGCACTGCTGCCGATGGTAAGACGGGTATCATCCCACGTGCTCTCGACGACTGCGCGTGCCCAGGCAGCGTCTGCGTTTGGGGGCAGTAGTACGTAAGTGCGGTCGTACTGAACGCGGGGAAGCCCACGAGGCTCACCAGCGCCCGGTCCCGGTTCGCCTGGCGTCACCGGTCCAGGCGCCCCGCCGTATACGAAGGGTTTGGCTGGGTCATCCTTTACGTGCGCCGACAGCTTTCGGGATACGTCGGTCCCAGCTATGTCAAAGCTCGACCAATGCCCGAAACTACCCCAGGTAAAGATCGTGGCGCCGACGACATAGGCATCCTTCTGCAGCTCTTTGTCATACCAGACCAACTGCCGGAAGTAGTAATCGGCCTTGTCGTACTCCTTGTCCTGCCTGGACCAAAAGTCACCCAACCCTCTCCACGTGCCGCCTGCTCCCGCCTCTGGTGGCTTGGGGTTCACCAGTGGATCGATGCCACATTCGGTGATCGCCAGCGGCACATCGCCCACACCGTTGGGGATCAGGTGCTGGCGGTAGACCTTGCGGTAACGGAGGGTTGTCCAGCCCTCATCTCCTTGATCTTCGTCGGGGTCCATCTGATGCTTGCCCGTCATCCACCACATCCAGGGGCAACTGTACTCGTGAAGGCCAAGGATAGCCTGGTATTGCTTGGCGGCCTGAAGAGCTGGCAGGAAGGCGGGCCATAGGGCCAAGCTCGGATTGCCAGTGGCAAAGTTCCCGATCACGCACTTGAGCCCGTGCTCAGCCATCAGCCGCATCCGCTCTACCTCGAGCTGTGCGTACCAACCCATTTCCTCGTCGGTGTTCCACACTGGTTCGTTGTGACCCTCCCAGTAGGTGATGTGGGGATTGGACTGATACGTACTCAATTGATCGCTCACGAATTGTTGTGCCCCTTCTAGAGGAGTCTTGCCGGTGTTTCTCTGGAGTTGCGCATCATAGTCCCCTTGGAACTTGCGGCCAATTACCAGAACGCTCTTGGGGATGTTTACCGCCGTTCCCCAGTCCCCCACGAGTTTGATCACCGCTGGGCCGGCCTCGATAAACTCGCCTAACCCCTCGGCAACCCGCAGGACATGGGCACCTAGTTTGGTCGGCATAGGATTCCTCCTTTCTTCCTGTGCATAAAACCTTTGCCTTTTTACCTCTTGCTGATCAAGAGTGTACTATGAAATGGACCTGGGTGCAAGGTTGGCACACTAATGGCCCATGGTATAATACTACGTCGCAGTCCTCACCATATCTCGGGCTCGCGATACGCAAAATGCTCCTATGTCTATTCTCACTGCCAGTAGTCTAGCCAAGTCATATGGCGCTCAGGATGTCTTTGGTGACATCTCTTTCCAGATTCCCCACGGTTCCAAGATCGCTCTCGTGGGCCCTAATGGGTCCGGCAAGACGACCCTCCTACACCTGATCGTCGGGTTAGAAGAGCCTACAAATGGCCGTGTTCATCGAGCCAAGGATCTGCGTATTGCCTACCTCCCTCAACAGGCTGATCGAGCGTTGCAGCCAACCCTCTCGGGTTCTGGAACACTGCGGCAGGCGATGCAAGAAGTGTTTACCGACTTGAGGAAGCAGGCGGGCGAGCTGCGTCGCCTGGAGAGGGCGATGGCTGATTCTAGCACCCAGGAGAGGGCATTGGAGCGGTATGGTGCTGCACTGGAGGCTTTTGAGCTAGCCGGCGGCTACACATATGAGCAGCGCATCGAGCAGGTCCTTTCCGGCCTGGGTTTCGACAGGGAGGATTTCCAGCGTCCCGTGGCGCAGCTCAGTGGAGGACAAAAGACGCGCGCGCTGTTGGCGCGCCTCTTGCTGGAGGAGCCCGATCTGTTGCTGCTGGATGAGCCGACCAACCACCTCGACCTGGCCGGCATCGAATGGTTGGAGAGTTACCTCAGCGTCTGGCAAGGGGCTGTGGTCGTCGTGGCGCACGACAGAGCCTTTCTCGACGCGGTCGTCGAGCGGGTGTGGGAGATGGCGTGGGGACGGTTGGAGCGATACCGCGGGAATTATAGTGCCTATGTAGCCCAGAAAGCCGAACGCCTGGCACTTCAACTCACCCAGCACGAGCGTCAACAACAGCATATCGAACAAACCGAGGATTTCATCCGCCGGAATATCGGTGGCCAGCGATCCGGCGAGGCGAAAGGGCGGCGCAAACGTCTGGAACGAATCGAGCGGATCGAGAGACCGAGCGAATACCGCCCTATGAATATCACCTTGGGCGATGTGGCGCGCAGCGGCGATCTGGTCGCAGGGCTCTACGATCTGTCTGTAGGTTATGATCGAGCTGCCCCTCTGTTCACAGCCGGGGAGTTTGAGTTGCGGCGCGGGCAGCGAGTGACGCTCCTGGGGCCTAATGGCTCAGGCAAGACTACTCTGGTGCGCACGATTCTGGGCCGGGTCTCGCCGCTGGCTGGGCGTGTGCGTATCGGTGCGGGCGTACATATGGGCTACTTTGCGCAGGGGCATACGGACCTCGATCTTGACAAGACGGTGCTCGAGACCGTGTTGGAGGCAGGCGAGCTAAGGATAAGCCAGGCCAGAGACTGGCTAGGGCGTTATCGGTTCTCTGGCGATGATGTTTACAAGCACGTCGGCGATCTATCTGGGGGTGAACAGGCCCGAGTTGCGCTGTCTGTCCTGGCTTTGCAGGGGGCCAATTTCCTCATCCTTGACGAGCCGACGAATCACCTTGACATTCCCTCTCAGGAAGTGCTGCAAGAAGTGCTGGCCGAATTCGGCGGCACGCTGTTGATCGTGAGCCACGACCGCTATCTGATTCACAAGTTGGCTACCCACGTGTGGGCGATTGGGGAAGGGCAGTTGCGGGAGTTCAAGGCAGGGTACGACGCGTACCGCGAGTGGGAGATGCAGCGACGGGGATGGATAGGATCATCTGAGGGCGAAGCGGAGCGAGAATCGCAGGGCGAAGGAGAAAGACGTCGGATACGGGAAACCCTCAGGGTGGAGGAGAGGGAGGCAGCCCGGGAGGCCCGGCGTCAGGCTGAGCTGGAACAGATGATTCACGAGCTGGAGGGGCGACGGGCACAATTGGAGGACCAATTGGCGGCCGCCAGCGAACGCCAGGAGATCGAGAGAGTACGACAACTGGGCATAGAATATGCGGGAATCGAGGCAGAGTTGGACACACTGCTCACTGCCTGGACGAGGGGAGGATGAGCGATTCTAGTCCGCTGCCACTCGTGGTCGGCCTGACGGGCAATATCGGCACGGGCAAGTCCACTGTCACCCAGATGCTGTCCGAGTTGGGAGCCGAGGTGATTGACGCGGACAAGGTTGCCCATGAGATGATGCGGGCCGGTACCCCCGTACACGCAGAGATCATCGAGGCTTTTGGGCGGGCGATTCTTTCTCCTGATGGCGAGATCGACCGGAAGCGAATGGGCGCGCTGGTCTTTACCGACCCTACCGCGTTGGCGCGATTGGAGGCTCTCACCCATCCCGCTACCATTACGGCCATCAGTCGCCGGATCGGCGTTTCCTCCGCGGCAGTGGTGGTGGTCGAGGCCATCAAACTGATCGAGTCCGGAATGGCCGCCGTCTATGACAGTGTATGGGCGGTGACATGTACGCCTGAGCAGCAGATTCGGCGTATTGTGGCCCAGCGATGTCTGAGTCGGAAAGAGGCCGAGCAGCGCGTTCAGGCGCAGCCAGCACAGGCGGAGAAAATCGCCCGTGCCGATGTGGTCATCGACAATTCTGGCTCCCTCTCCCGCACGCGGGAGCAGGTCCACGCCGCGTGGGAGCGTTTGGTCGCAGTTGGAAGAGAGGGCCATTCGGAGTATAATTGCGGTAGTCGAGTACAAACATAAGGCGCTCTTTTGTGAGCGATTTGGTTATTCACTCCAAAGTACGAATGGACAAAGAAAGCCGAAAGCAAGGAGGACTATGGCAGAGCACGGGATTTCGGTACGACGGGCCAAACCAGGTGATGCGGCTGACATTGCCGCGCTGCTCAATGCTGCCTGGGAAGGACAACTAGAGGTTGACAATATCGCCGTCATCGAACGGTTTGGCAACGTGGGGTTCCTACTGGCAGAACGGGATGGCACACTGGTTGGTATACTTGGCTGGCAGGCTGAGAATCTTGTTGTCCGCGTGATAGATTTCCTGATCAAGTCCAAGTCGGAACGCTTCAAAGTCGGTGAGGCGTTGCTGGCGGAGATGGAACAAGCCGCGCGAGAGCTGCAATGTGAAGTGACATTGTTGTTCTTTCCATATCCGGTTACTGTCGAAATGGTCGAATTCTGGGAGACGCTGGGTTATGAGCCTCAGGGTGTCGCTGATCTGCCCAGGGCGTGGCAGCAGGCAGCTTATGGGGGGCAGTTGGAAGACCAGGACACAATATGGTTAAAGAAGCTGCGCGACAGGCGCGTGCTCCGTCCGATGTGACCGAGCGAATCGACCCCAGATTTCGTCAAGAAACGAGTTGGAGGTGAACATGTCTGCCGTGAAGCAATTCGTAAACCAGCACCCTCGTCTGGCAGCTTGGCTAGTATTGGCTGTCGGCATGGTGGTTATCCTTGTCTGGTCGGCCCGCGATGTGGGCTTGTTGCCAGGGCAATGGGTGGCTCTGATCGTGGCCACCATCCTTCTGGCAGGACTGTGTGTGTGGATCATTGGGTGGGAGGATGAGGACGAGGAAGGGGAAGAGACAGAACAAGGGTAGAGACTTGCTAGAGGCTCTCCAACGCTCAGCGCGGCCTTTGACAGGGTCGAAAACCCACCAGTCGAAGCAAGCAAATGAACAAACCCCGGCCCCCGTTTTCAAAAGCCGGGGTTCTTGTATTGCGTTCCGCCTTGTTTCGGGTAAAATAAGCTCCGGGATGTGATATGAAACGGCTAAGGCGGCTATTTGCTTTGGTTCTGGTGGTCACCGCGTTGACATCATTGTCACCGCGGGTATCGACCGAGGCGCAGATCGAAGACCAAGCGCAACGATTGTTGGCGCTTATGTCTGATGAAGCCAAGGTCGGCCAGTTGTTCCTGCTTACGTTCCCTGGCCCCGAGCTCACCGAAGAATCAGCCATTGTAGGATTGATCCGCGACTATCACATCGGCGGGGTGGTGCTCCTGCCAGAAAACGATAATATCATCAACGAGGGAGACACCCCCGCACAGGTGACTGCCCTGGCCGGCCAACTCCAGGAGATGGCCTGGGAGGCGACGCGTCCGGTGACAGAGACTCTGGTCGGGGCTGAGGAGGGGGTGGGAGAAACAGGAGAGACGGTTCCGCCGGGACCCTTCATCCCCCTCTTTATCGGGGTAAGCCACGAAGGAAACGGTATGCCGTTCACGGGCATCGTCAGTGGGACGACACCCCTTCCATCTGAGATGGCACTGGGGGCTACCTGGAATCCTGCCTACGCTGAGACCGTGGGTCAGATCGTGGGACAGGAGCTGGGTGCTCTGGGCATCAATTTGCTGTTGGGGCCATCGTTGGATGTGCTCGAGAATCCTCGGCCCGAGAGCACGGGAGATTTCGGCGTCCGGGTGTTTGGAGGTAGCCCTTTCTGGGTAGGACAGATGGGACAGACCTACATCAGGGGCGTCCACGCGGGCTCTGCGGGCCAGGTAGCGGTTGTGGCAAAGCACTTCCCAGGTCTTGGAGCCTCGGACCGCTCGCTCGACGAGGAGATCTCGACCGTACAGCGCACTTTGGACAAGCTGGAGGAGATCGATCTGGCTCCCTATGCTGCTGTGGCGCAGTCAGAGGATCCAATGGCGCGCCCGGATGGGATACTGGTATCCCACATTCGCTTTCGAGGGCTGGAGGGGACCCGTCCGGTGAGCGTGGACAGTCAACTGCTACAACGATTGCTGGCACTGCCAGGGCTGGCAGACTGGCGTGAGCAGGGTGGTGTGACAGTCTCCGACGAGCTGGGGGTGCGGGCATTGCGGCGGTTCTATGATCCTAGCGAGGAGAGTTTCAACAGCCGCCACATCGCGAGAGACGCGTTTCTCGCTGGCAATGATCTATTGCTTCTCTCACAGTTTGCGCTGACTGACGATTGGGATGACCAGATTGCCAATATCGAGTCAACCATCACCTTCTTCCGCGAACGGTACAAGACCGATCCCTCGTTCCAGACCGCTGTGGATGCGGCCGTAGTCCGAATACTCCGTCTGAAGCTCAAGCTGTATGGCGGCGTGCCTGAACTTGCTCTCTCTCAGTCGGACGTGGTGGAGATAACGGATGAGCAGAGGCAGCTCAACCGTGAGGCGCTATCCCCCATTGGACATGATGCCGTCACATTGCTTTTCCCTCCTCCGCCTGGTCAAGTCCCTGGGCCTCCGACCTTTCAAGATGCCGTCGTCATTTTCACGGATGACCGGGAGGGGCGGCCGTGTGCTGCGTGCGCATCGGTGCCGTATATTGATCCTCTGGCACTGCGCGACACAATCCTGCGGATCTATGGCCCTGAGGCAACCGGGCAGATTGACCCGGCGTTGGTAGCCGGCTTTACATTTGGTCAGTTGGATGAATACCTCAGTGCGTCAGCCGCGGTGGCAACACCCGTTCCTGCGGGCGAGGCAGAGATTACGCCGGTTCCACCTCATCCTATCGAACAAGCTCTTGAGGACGCCCATTGGGTGATCTTTGCTATGCTCAACCCAACCGGTGACTTGCCCCAATCCAGGGTCGTGCAGCGCTTTCTTGCCGAGCGGGCTGACGCGCTGCGGAATTCATACCTGGTCGTACTGGCTTACGATGCACCCTACTACCTGGATGCGACGGAGGTCAGCAAACTGAGTGCCTATTATGCGTTATATAGTCGGACCGATGCCTCTATCGAAGCATCGGTGCAGGCACTTTTTGGCGAATTTGCGCCAGCAGGGATTCCGCCCGTTACCGTGCCCGGTGTCAACTACAATCTGCAGATCCAGACTTCCCCTGACCCTGGACAGACGATTACGCTCTACTACAACGTTGTCGGTCTGCTGGAGGAAGGTCAGCCGACGCTGGAACCTCCAGAGGAGGGCACGCCGACGCCGCAGCCGCCGCAACCACAGATCGGCGATGAACTAGAGTTGCGCACCGGGGTCATTGTCGATCACAATGGTAATCCGGTGCCCGATGGTACTCCCATTCAGTTCATCTTTACCTTCCTTCGGGAGGGGCTGGAGCACTCCAACATAGAGACGACACAAGGCGGCGTGGCTGAGACAACCGTCGTGCTCGACCGGACCGGCCAACTCGATATCTCTGTGCAGACAGATCCCTTTCCACGGTCGGTTGTCCTACAGATCACGATTCCTGAGGGTGAGCCAGCCATCATCCTGACCCCTACTCCCCTGCCCACACCCACACCTACACCTACACCAACGCCGACCTCCATACCGGAGCCGACTGAGGTGCCTGAAGAGACGCCAGCCCCCACGCCAGGGCCGGCGGCGGAGGAAGTGGAACAGACACAGCCGACGCACGAGATCGGCGTGCTAGATCTGGTGTTGGCGCTCCTGAGTGTCCTAATCACCAGCGGTATCGGGTACTATGTGATACGCTTCAACCACGAGCCGGTGAGCCGGGCAATGCGTGTGGCATTGTGGTGCATAATAGGTGGATTGGCGCTGTACCTGGCCTATGTGCTGCGTCTGCCGGGGTCCGTCTGGCTACGGGGGTGGAGTGGTAGGTGGGCGGCAGGATGGGCGGCGCTATTGGGGGGCATGGTGCCTCTGATTGTCGCGGGGATCGTGCGCCAGGGAAGGCGTTAAGTGTGAGAGACTGTCCGTCGATGATCGGCTGATAGTGGCTGGTCCCTGGTTGTCAAGCAATGAAGGTTGCCAACACGGCAAGGGCAAGCATCGCTCCGGCAAGTATCAACAATATGCGGTTCTTGGTCAGCGCGCGACGCCACTCCCCCTGTGCGGGCATCAGGGGAGCTAGAGTGGGGGGGAGCGACCCGGAGTGTAGCAGCTCGCGAAAAGCTCCTGCGTTCTGGGGGCGTGGGTCTGGATGCATGGCGATGGCGGCCAGGATAGACCGCTCCATCGTCGGAGACATACGTGGGTTGATCTCACGCGGAAACACCAGGGCATTGGGATTGAGGAAACGCTGCTTGGCGTCCGCTGGGAGCTGGTTGGTCAGCAGGTGATAGAGAGTAGCGCCGAGGGAGTAGATGTCGGACCGGATGTCGGTGTGGCCGGTATCTACGCCATATTGTTCGAGCGGGGTATAGGCGACAGTGCCTCGGCCTTGAAGTACTGTGACGGTGCTCGAATCGTCCGCTGCCAGCAGCTTGACCAGCCCAAAGTCCACCAGCTTGATCAGCCCACCCGGGGCTAACTTGATGTTGGCGGGCTTGATGTCGCGGTGAAGGACAGGAGGATCCTGGCTGTGGAGATACTCCAATGCATCACACAATTGCTCAGCCCACTCGCGAACCTGTTTCTCATCCAGGAACTCGTTACGACGACGCTTCTCCTCCATCAGTTGTCGTAGGTCATGGCCATCCACGAAATCCATCACCAGGTATTCTCGCCGACCTTCGACGAATATGTCAGAGACCTTGGGGAGATTAGGGTGATCCAGTCGGGCCAGGATCGAGGCCTCACGGTGGAACTGTTCCTGGGCCTGGGCCAGCGCGTCGGGTGTAGCGTCGGGGTCGGGGCGCACCTCCTTGACTGCGCAGATGCGTCCTTCCAGACGCAGGTCCTCGGCGCGGTACACGGCCCCCATGCCTCCCTGACCGACAGGCGCAATAATCTTGTACCGTCTGCGCAAGACGGTACCAGTTGTAAGCAGACGAGCCACAGTTTCTCTTCTTCCCGTTACGGCGATGCGGTTAGATTTCATCATAAGCGAGAAGAACAAATCTGTCAAGTGATTCTGGACTGTAGACGGCGTTGGAAGCCTGGTGGAGCCGCTTATGGACCGTCTACACTACTTCCCAGGGAGGTTGTGAGCTGATGGGACAAGATATGCCAATGCTGATTGTCTACGAGGGGGAGCTGGAAGGGCATCGGTGGATCATTGACCAGGATCGAGTGACGATTGGCCGGGGCACGGATTGTGAGATCGTGCTGCCAGAGCGGCAGGTCTCGCGCCAACACGCGCGGATCGAACGGGACGGAGGTAGATATTGGCTCCGCGATCTGAGGAGCAAGAATTGCACGTACGTCAACGGTGAGCAAGTTCGTGACAAGCCGCACCAGTTACGGGATGGGGACGAAATACAGATTGCGCTGTGTGTCAAGATGGGCTTTGTGGGTGCCGACGCAACCCTGCCGTTGGAATTGGATGGCCCTAGCAGAGGGCTATATATCGATCGTGCGGCCAGACGGGTGTTTATCGGGGGGCACGAACTGATTCCACCTCTCTCGTTGGCCCAGTATCGGCTGCTGGAACTATTAGTGGATAGCGAAGGACAAGTTGTCTCCCGGGACAGGATTGTGGAGGCTGTGTGGTCTGAGGACGAGGCGATGGGTGTCTCCGAACAGGCGATTGACGCATTGGTGCGCCGGTTGCGCGATCGTGTATCGGCGGTAGATCCGGATCACACCTATATTGTCACGGTGCGGGGGCACGGTTTCAGATTAGAGAACAGATAACAGAGGAGAGTCGGGGAGCTACACCTGCTCAAAGTGGGAGGTATCTACGACAAAGATGGTGGCACGATGCTGGTCGGGTTCTGGCGGACTGCACGTGTCGCGTAGTATATCGATAACGGTTTGCACGTGTTGTTCCTTCACGCCGATAAGAAGCGTGACGTTGCCCCGCCGCAGGAATCCCCCGGTAGTGGCGACGCGAGTCACACGATAGTCGTGGGTCACCAGTCGGTCGACCACCGGCCCGGCGTCCGTATCACGCACGATCGCGATGATCAGTTTTGCTCTGTCCATAGGGACCTCGCTTCCCAGTTCTTCAACGGCCTGTCACAACTGCTCGAACCGCTCGACTTCGAGGACGTACACCGTTGCGCCACCTGCCTCTGCCTCAATCATCATTGGTTGAATCTCCAACAATGGGGCTTCGACGTGCGCTGGGATAAATCGCCGCTGAGTGGGGCAGCACTCGCGGACGTGTGCCAACAGATGTGGGAGGCGTTTTCGGTTGAAGCCGACAAGTAGCGAGATGGCCGTCTCGCGCAGGATGCCACCACTTGAATCTACCTGAGTGACATAAAAACCGTCGTGGAGCAACTGATCCGTCAAAGCGGTGGCTTGAGCCCCGTTGACAGTGGCGATCGCCAGTTGATTGACCTCGTTAGGCGGTGGCATACCCCCTCCACGTGCTCATTGTACCAGATTTCGTCAGCAGATGCAATAGCCTAACCCTCGGCTCGCCGGCCCACCAGTCTTTGCCATATGTCAGTTACGCCTATTCCAATCAACCGCGGCAGGTTAAAGGCGGTGGTGCCAAAGGGAAGGTCCAGTTCTGTCTTCTCGCACACAGTCGACGTGTTCGACCGATCAATCTGTGGCTTGAGGGCTAGCAACTCTCTCTCCAACTCCTCTGGCGTGCAGCGCTCGACCATTTGATCGATCTGGGCCATCAGGGCGATCGCCCGATCGATGCGCTCCTCAGTTTCGGCAGCTACCTCCGGGCTCACTAGTCCGAACCGGGCCTTTAGGGTGTTGAGTCTGCGCCCGGCCTCGTAGGTCACCTCGGCGATGTCATCTCTACTCATCCAGCGGGTCTCATAGTTCAGGATGTGCTTCCAGGTGGGAGCCAGCAGCGCCTGCCTATGCTCCTCGAGCGTATGGTAACGAATCGTGTAGCCGTACTTGTCTGGATGTTCGTAGAACGGGCTGCCGGGGTCCACAAAAGGCGCGAGTGGCCCGATGAAAGGGACAAAACGCCCGTCGTCAAAGCGGGTCAGCAGGTGCTCGCAGTATTCTACCGTCTCCAGTACAGACTGCTTTGTCTGTTGAGGGAGACCGGTCATAAAGAACAGGTCAAAGCGCCGGCAACCGACGTCAAGACAGGCTGCAATCGTCTCCTCGATCCCCTCGTTGGAGAAATTCTTGTGTATCGCACGCCGCACCCCCGGGTCGTGTGACTCGGGTGAGAACTCGATGACAAAGTTGGGCAGGGCATCAGCCAGTTTCTCGGCGAACTCCCGGTCCATTGGCGTGAAGACCTCCATCATGCCCTGACCGGCGTATCCCTTGATAGCATCCAGAAAGCGCAGCGCGTGGTCCAGGCCAGCCTGCCGGATATCACCTAGAATAAAGGCTGGGCCTCGGCTGATGTCATACATACGGCGCATATCGTCGGCCAGTCTCTCGGGCGAACGGTAGGCTGGGGCCGTGCGGCCAGAGATACGGCGAGAGGCAGAGGCGGACCCGCCACAGTAGGCGCAGTTGTGTTTGCAGCCACGAACGGTGAGCACTGCCATTGTCGGGTAATCGATCCAATGACTGAAGGGTACATAGTTCAGAAAATCGACATCCCGTACGACGGAACGTACCATCTGGCGATAGTCCATATCCAGATGATCCAGGTCGGGCGGAGCGTATGACTGAGGATTGATGTGAACCTGGCCCGAGGGATCCTTCCAGGTCAAGTTGGGAATTGAAGCCAGGTCATCTGGATCTACCTGAGCGGGCGAAGGCGCGCCGGTGATACATGCGACTAGCTGGCGGAGCGGCTCTTCGGTCGAGTCGCCCCGCAGAACGTAATCCACCTGGGGATAGCGCACCAGTTCGGTGTGGAAATAGGACGCCGAGAAGCCGCCAAAGAGGACGGGGGTGTCGGGGTGATAGTGCTTGACCAGGCTGGCGACTTCCAGTGAACCATGGGCATGTGGAAGCCAATGGAGGTCAATTCCAAAGACGCGACCTCTCAGCCGGGCAATGAGTCGCTCAGCGTTGAAACGTTCGGAGCGCACCATACGCGCGGCCAGGTTGGCGATACGCGTCCGAAAGCCAGCTTTCTCCAGATAGGCCGCCATGGTGGAGAAACCGACGGGGTACATGTCAAAGACAGGCTCGGAGGGAACCAGATCGCTGGTCGGACCCCATAGGGTTGCCCGTCGGCGAAAGTCGTAGACAGTGGGCGCGTGCAGAAGAATCAAGTCTGCGGATGGCATAAGGTTTTGGATCTCCAAGTGCTGATTGTATTGCTCTTGTGAGCTGGAATGGCTGGGGGATTCTAGCACGTCCCCCCTGTCCGCACAAGTATGATACCCACCTGCGAGATCCCGTGCAGTCTCAAATCAATCAGAGGATTCCCTTGGTTTCTGCCTAGGCTGGATGGGTCGGAGGGGCAGACTCTTACTCTAGGGCTCTTGTGGGCGGTGCAGGGGTGCTTGAACTGGGGTCAATTGAGAGGCTGTGAAGGGACCGGCGGGTCAGCTTCAGGAGTACACCCCTCGATACTCCTCCGGCAAAAGATCGGCAATGTGGTGCATCACCAGATCCGTATACTCGCGCAGTAGCTGGCCGCGCACCCGGCCGTTTTCAGGCAGAAAGAACGGTTGGCCTACCACAACCCGTACACAGGCACGGTGCAACCGCAGTAGGCTGGGTATGATCTCCTCAGTACCGGTGATGCCCACCGGCACGACCGGGACGTTAGCCCGGGTGGCCAGGTAAGCCACGCCGGATTTTCCCTCTTGTAAGGCGTGGATATCGCGGGACCTCGTACCCTCAGGGGCCATCCCCAACACCTCCCCGCGCTCCAGCGCCGCTAGTGCTTCTTGCAGCGCATGTCGGTCGATTTCCCCTCGCCGCACCCAAATCGAGCCCATCAAGGCGAGCAGGGGAGCATAGAGTGGATGATGTTTATGTTTGGCCGCTGCAAAGGCTCGGACTCTGTGCGGACATACCGTCAAAAGCGCAGGAGAGTCGAGAGCCGACACATGGTTGATCGCCAGAATGTAAGGAGGAGTGGGGGGGATATTTTCCAGTCCACTGTATTCTCGGTGGGTGAGCAGACCGAGTAAGAGATTAATGACGGTGCGCATTAGGCGATAGAACAAGGCTGTCCTCCAGGAGGCGATCACTCGGACGAGATGCGTCCTATGGCGATGGCGCCAAAGTCGGTGGGAAGAGCTCCGTGCGAGTTGAGCCGTATGGTGAAGGGTGCTGTGGCCCCGGGGGCAAGCGCGCCTGCGATCTCCACCGGCACCTGCCTAAACGCCGTGACTATTCCCTCGGTATCATAAGTCGTAACAATAACGTCCACACTGCCAGCGGTCTGGTCTGTGCTGGTGTTCTGGACAATCCCGCTTACCTGGAACTGGGGACCGGAGGGTTGACCCTCGGTCTCGGCAACGGTCATCGATACATATGAAGCGGCTAGCGGGCCGGCTGCCTCACCACGCATGATGGTTACCTGGGAACTGGCCCAACCTGGGGGCGGGGACGTGAACAGTATGCCGAAGGGCGCACGCTCTCCAGGTGGAATGGCCTCGGCGGCCGCGAATGCACTGGCCTCCACCAGCAGCCCACCGCTTGCGTCAAATAACGCCACATACACCTGTGCATTCGCGAGGGTCAAATCGGTGGTGTTCACGATCTCTCCCATGCACCACAGGCTGCCCACGGGTGTTTCGTAGAAGGCTACCCCCTGTATGATAAGGGGAAGCGGCGTGGCAGTGGGTAGCAGTAGGCCAGGTATCGGGCCAGCCTCGTCATCACCGGTGGGGATGATCAACTCCTGGCCTATCTGCAGGAACTGGGGATTTTCGATCCCGTTTGCTGCCTGGATGGATTCTACGCTTACTTCGTATCGAAAAGCGATGGCTCCCAGCGTATCTCCTTCTTCGACAACGTGGACCATGGGTGTGGGAGTGGCAGTGGGTGTTGCCGTGGGCGCTGGAGGCAGGAGCGGTGCCGTGGCCGTAGGGCCGGGCAGGGACTCGATGGTCGGTGCCGGCGTCCTCGTGGGCGGCGTCTCTGCAGTCGGCTGTGTGGTGACCACCTCGCCGCCGCAAGCTGTTAGTGCTGCCAATGCCAATGTCAGAAGCAAGCCAAGGAGCATTTTTCTCATCTGTTGGGACCCGATGCAACAGATGTGAGGTGAGTCTGGCGCCATTGTCGTCATGCTATGTTGCCATATTGTCTCTGCATCTGACTATGTTGGCGAGATTATACCACAACCAGTGCCACACGCTAGCAAAGTGGGTGTCCGCTGGCGAAAGGGGCGATACCAGGCGTCTATGGCGATGATTTCCCTTGTGGCGTTATTGTGCTAGAATCTGGCAGGCGAATTCCTTATCCCTACCTCTGTGCCACGAAGAGCGGCGTGTATGACAAAAGATGATGATTGGGAGAATCCCCATGTCGTGGGGCGAAACAAGGAGCCAGGGCGCGTTCCATTGATCCCCTACGTGGATGAACCCTCAGCCCTGGCGGATGAGCGGGTGGCCTCCCCGTACTTTAGATCGCTGAACGGCGATTGGAAGTTCCGTTATGCACCGAATCCGGCCTCGGCCCTTCGGGATTTCTCCAACGGCGATTTTGACGACACCGACTGGGATGATATTGTCGTCCCAGGCAACTGGCAGTTGCAGGGCTATGACAGGCCTATATATGTCAACGTCGATTATCCGTTTCCGGCCGACCCGCCACGCGTGCCCCGCGACGAGAATCCAACCGGGTCATACCGCAGAACGTTCGCGATTCCAGAGAGGTGGAACGGGAGGGGAATATTCATCCTGTTTGAGGGAGTCGACTCAGCCTTCCACCTATGGGTAAACGGCGAGGAGGTGGGTTATAGCCAGGGCAGTCGGCTGCCAGCAGAGTTCAGAATCACGTCGTATGTCCGTCCCGGAGAGAACACGCTGGCCGTTCAGGTGTATCGCTGGTCTGACGGCAGCTACTTGGAGGACCAGGACTTTTGGCGGCTGAGCGGCATCTATCGGGACGTATACCTGTGGGCCGCGCCGCCGCTCCACGTGCGGGACCTGTGGGTGAGAACGGATCTGACCGATGACTACCAGGATGCACTGCTAAGGATCAGGGCCAAGATCCGCAACACCAGTGCTGAGGATATCACAGGCCATATGCTGGAGGCAAAGCTCCTCGATGCTGATGGGAGGTCGGTATTCAAAGAGTCGCCTACGGCTGAGGTCAGTATCACGGCTGGCGGTGAGGTGACGCTAGAGATGGAGCGAGCGGTGGCCCATCCCGAGAAATGGTCGGATGAGCATCCGTATCTCTATACGTTGCTTATCTTTCTCAAGAACTCGACCGGCGACGCCTTGGAAGTCGAACAGTGTGCGGTGGGCTTTCGTACAGTCGAAGTGAAAGAAGGGCAGATACACGTCAATGGGGTGCCTATTCTGATCAAAGGCGTCAACCGCCACGAGCACGATCCTGACACAGGCCACACCGTCACCCTGGAATCGATGATCAAGGACATCCGGTTGATGAAGCAGTTCAACATCAACGCCGTACGCACGTCCCATTATCCCAACGATCCGCGATGGTATGACCTATGCGATCGATACGGTATCTATGTTTTCGATGAGGCCAATATCGAGTCCCACGGCGTCTGGGATCAACTGGCAAAAGACCCGACGTGGGAAGCCGCCTTTATGGAGCGGGCTGTGCGTATGGTGGAACGGGACAAGAATCATCCTTGCGTGATCGTCTGGTCACTGGGCAACGAGTCCGGCTATGGCCCGCACCATGACACCATCGCTGACTGGATCCGCACCAATGATCCCACGCGCCCGATTCACTATCATCCAGCCGAGGATGCATCCATTGTCGACATTCTGGGCCCGATGTATCCGAGCGTCGACAGGATCGTTGAAATGGCTCATGATCAGGGGGAAACCCGCCCTGTCGTGATGTGCGAGTACGCTCATTCTATGGGCAATAGCACGGGTAACCTCAAAGAATACTGGCAGGCGATCGAGGAGCATAAACGCTTGCAGGGCGGCTTTATCTGGGACTGGGTGGATCAGGGTATCCGACAGGTAACGGGCGACGGTGAGGCATGGTTCGCCTATGGAGGCGATTTCGGGGATGAGCCAAACGACGGCAATTTCTGCATCAATGGCCTGGTCTGGCCTGATCGTGAGCCGCAACCTGGGCTGTGGGAATACAAAAAGGTCCTGGAGCCGGTGTGCGTCGAGCCAGTAGACCTGGCAGCCGGCAAGGTCAGGATAGTCAACCGGTATCATTTCTCGACCCTGAGTGGATTGAATATCTCGTGGTCCCTCTCCGCCGATGGCAGAGTGCTCCAGTCGGGCCAGCTTCCCCAGTTGGATACCCCGGCTGGCGCCGGCACGATGGTGACAGTTCCATTCCATGAGCCAGAGTCACGGCCGGGCGCCGAGTATTGGTTGGAGGTGCGGTTTGTCTTGGCTCAGGATACGCTGTGGGCGGAAAACGGCCACGAGGTGGCTTGGGCGCAGTTCAAACTGCCGCTGTTGATCCCAGATCCGCCTAAACTCGACATAAATGATATGCCAGAGCTTTGTGTGGATGAGTCTGCCGCTCGTATCGGGATACAAGGTCGTGATTTCGAACTGGTCTTTGATAGGGCGACCGGGCAAATCACTTCATTCACGCATCAGGGCAGAGAGTTGGTGTGCAGGGGCCCAGGGCTCAGTATCTGGCGTGCGCCTACGGACAACGATGCTGTTACGTCGGGGGATGAAAAGATGGCGATCCGGTGGCGCGAGGCTGGGTTGGATCGATTGCAGGAGCGGGTAGACTTGGGCGGAATAGAGGTATCCCAACCAAGACCACAGGTAGCCCGGATAACGGTGAGGTCCTTTGTCTGTGCGCCGGATCGGGCAGATGGCCTTGACTGCCGATACGTCTATACGGTGTACGGCAGTGGCGACGTGGTGCTAGATTACCACGTGCGGCCAAGCCCTGCCCTGCCTCCGCTGCCCAGGGTGGGGCTAAACATGCTCGTACCAACTCAATACAGCCGTTTCACTTGGTACGGACGAGGCCCCCACGAAAGTTACTCTGACCGAAAGCTGGGGGCAAAAGTCGGTTTATATCGTGGCAGTGTGGACGATCAGTACGTGCCATACATCACACCACAGGAGAATGGGAACAAGACGGATGTGCGGTGGGCTGCACTCACCGATGATGATGGCTTTGGCCTGTTGGTCGTTGGGAATACCGCAGGGGGTGATCGTCCGTGGTTGAACGTCAGCGCACATCATTACACTGCACAGGACCTGACCGAGGCCACCCATACGCACCAACTCCAACGCCGCGAGGACATCACGCTCAATCTCGATCTCGCGCAATCGGGGTTAGGGAATGGAAGTTGTGGGCCAGGGGTCCTGCCTCAGTATTTGCTGGAGTCGAGCAGCTACCACCACAGTCTGAGGTTGAGGCCGCTATCGGGAGCGTCGCCATCGCCAGTAGATTTGAGCAAGCAGGTCATCGAACCGATCGAATGACATGGGGATTATTCCTGTCGCACAGGGTTAGTGGCACAACGCCCGGTTTTCCCCCACAGATTGAGTGCTGGGCTTGGCGGATAATCAGTTGAGGAGGTCACGTTCAATGGACGCCCTGGGAGCGATTCGGAGGAGAAGAAGCGTTCGTGAGTATACGGGGGATCCCATCCCCCGAGAGGATCTGGAGACGATTGTGGACGCCGGACGGCTGGCGGCCACGGGGAACAACAGGCAACCCTGGGACTTTGTTGTGGTCACCGAACGGGAGATGATCGACGAACTCAAGGTGGCTTCCCAGTGGATGGATAAGGCAGGGGCGATCATCGCCGTGGTGATGGACCCAAGTTCCCGGTGGTGGCTAGAGGACGGCTCTGCCGCTGTGGAGAACATGCTGATCGCCAGCACTGCACTGGGCTATGGTTCCTGCTGGCTCGAGGGATACACGCTGCCCCGAGAGGAGGAATTCAAGGCTCTCCTGGGTGTCCCCGAGGAGAAGCGGCTGCTCACGCTGGTTCCCATCGGCGTGCCGACAGAGTGGCCCACCAGGGACAAGAAACCCCTGGAAGAGGTCATCCACTGGGAGCGATACTAAAAGGAGGGATACACCACTGTGGATATCAAAGTTATTCCTGGCAAGATTCAAGAGAGCGATGCTGAAACAATCATCGTCAACCTATTTGAGGCCCCTGCGTCTAACAAGCCCCAACCCGGCGGTGCGACCAAGGCGATTGATGACGCACTTGATGGTGCGATCAGCGATCTGATTGAGGTTGGCGACTTGAGCGGCAAGGCGGGTCAGACTGTCGTCCTGTACCCGCGCGGTGCGATCCCGGCCCGCCGTGTGATTGTAGTCGGCCTGGGCAGCCGGGACAAGTTCGATGCCGATCCAGCGGAAGCGGTCCGGCGTGCGGCGGCCCACGCCATAGGGAAAGCGCGCGAGCTTAAGGCCAACTCGGTGGCGAGTATTCTCCACGGTGGGGGGGCAGGTGGTCTGTCCATCGCGGAGGCCGCCCAAGCTACCGCTGAGGGTAGCCTGTTAGCGTTATACGATTACCAGGGTCAAAAGACTGATGAGGCCGATCCACTCCTGCCCGAGTCACTGGAACTGATGGTCTTTGACAAGCAGGATGTGCCTGAGGCACAACAGGGCCAGGTGACTGCCCAGGCCATCGCCACAGGGGTCATACTGACGCGGGATCTGGTCAACCTGCCGCCCAACATCTGCACCCCCACCCATATGGCCGAGGCTGCCACGCACGTGGCCGAGGAAGTGGGTCTGCGGGTCGAGGTGCTGGGAAGAAAGCAGATGGAGGCGCTCAAGATGGGCGCTCTGTTGGGTGTAGCACAGGGGAGCGACGCGCCACCAAAGTTCATCATCCTGGAGCACAATCGAGAGCGGGCTGACGAGCTGGATTCTATCGTCTTGGTTGGCAAAGGGGTCACTTTCGACACCGGTGGCTATAGCCTCAAGACAAAGGAAGGCATGAGCACGATGAAGACCGATATGGCGGGGGCCGCTGCCGTCATAGGCACGATGTACGCCGTCGGTGCGCTGGACTTGCCATTGCACGTGGTCGGCCTGGCTCCGGCCGCTGACAATATGATCAGCGGGCGGGCATACCGTCCGCAGGAAGTGGTCACCGCCAGCAACGGGGTCACAATCGAGATCAACAGCACCGACGCTGAGGGGCGGATGCTGCTGGCGGATGCGCTCGTCTATGCCAAACGCTTCAACCCTGCTGTAGTGATAGACATCGCCACGTTGACCGGGGCGTGCGTGGTCGCGCTGGGCAGTGGCGTGGCAGCGGGATTGTTTAGCACCGATGATACACTGCGGGATGCGCTTCTGGCTGCCAGCGGGGCCGCCGCCGAAAAGCTCTGGCCATTGCCACTGTTCTCTGAATATGAGAAAAGCCTCGAGTCACAGACGGCAGACATCAGAAATAGCGGTGAAAGGGGGAGCGGCGTCGGCTCGTCGGCGACCTTCCTCAAGCATTTTGTCGACTACCCTGCCTGGGCCCATATCGACATAGCCGGGTTGGCATTCGGCGCCAAGGAGAATCCCTACATACCCGCAAAGAGCGCCACCGGCTTTGGCGTGCGTTTGTTGACCGAGTTCGTGCAACGTTGGGCGCAGCGAAAATAGTCCGACCCATTGTCTGTCAGATAGGCGGATGGTGGAACCTGAACTGATTGCCGATTACGAGTGCGAGACGGGCGAGGGGCCGCTGTGGCACCCTGGGGAGCAGCGGCTCTACTGGGCCGACATCCCCACTGGGCGGATGTTTCGCTACGACCCCGCCAGTGGCCTGCACGAGCAGTTCTATCAGGGTGAGGTCGTCGGTGGGTTTACGATTCAGGCCGACGGAGGGCTACTCTTGTTTATGGCGCGAGGCGCTGTCAAGATTTGGCGCGAGGGTGAACTGACGACGATCATCGACGAGATCCCGGACGAGCGCGAGTCTCGATTCAACGACGTGATCGCGGACCCGGCCGGGCGTGTCTTCTGCGGCACGATGCCCACCGAGAGCCAGCTTGGTCGGTTATACCGCCTCGACACCGACGGCATGTTGACCAAGCTGTTGGATGGCATCGGCATCTCGAACGGTATGGGGTTCACACCCGACCGCCAGTGGATGTACTATACCGATTCGGCCAAACGCGAGATCTATTTGTTCGACTATGATCAGGATACCGGCGCCATCACGAATCAGCAGCTCTTCATCCAGACGCCCGAGGGTGAGGGCTTTCCCGATGGTTTAACGGTGGACGCGGAGGGCTATGTCTGGTCGGCTCGCTGGGATGGCAGTTGCCTGGCTCGTTATGCGCCCAACGGGGCCGAGGACCTGCGCATCCGTTTCCCAGCCAAAAAGGTGTCGAGCGTGACCTTTGCTGGTGCGGACTATACCGACATCTATGTGACGACGGCCGGTGGCAACGACAAGCCACAAGAGGGCCCCGGCGCTGGTGGGCTTTTCCGCCTGAACCTTGGCATCCGGGGTGTGCCCGAGTTTCTCTCCAAGATTGTCTCGCCGGAGTGACGAGCGTTTTGTGCCCAGTTCGACGTCGACCTGGCACTGTGCGCCGAACGGCCCTTCTCGCCGTCGTCCTACTGCTTATCGAATTCCTTGACGAGTTCGTCTTTGGCGCTCGGGAAGCAGCGTGGCCGCTGATACGGACCGACCTGGGCCTGAGCTACGCCCAGGTCGGTCTGCTGCTGGGACTGCCCAATGTCGTAGGCAATATGATCGAGCCGGTGATTGGCATTCTGGGCGACGTATGGAAACGCCGCACGCTGGTCCTGGGGGGAGGTGTCGTGTTCGCTCTGGCGCTCGTGCTCACGGCCCTAAGCCAGGGCTTTGTCGTATTGCTTTTCTCATTTATCCTCTTCTCCCCTGCCTCGGGCGCATTTGTCAGCCTCTCCCAGGCGAACTTGATGGACCTGGACCCAGACCGCCACGAGCAGAATATGGCCCGCTGGGTCTTTGCGGGTTCGGTGGGCGTGGTGGCCGGTTCCCTGGCCCTGGGCGCGGCAGCAGCGTTGGGCCTGGGTTGGCGTAGGCTGTATTTTGTCTTTGCTGGGCTGACGGTGGTTCTGCTGGTGATCACGCGCCGCGTTTGCCCTCCCGCGCCACCATCCGCCTCCAAGTTCTCATCCCCCGTGATCTCTTCCCTCCAGGAGGGCGTGGTCAACGCCCTGCAGGCGCTGCGACGGCGCGAGGTGTTGCGCTGGCTGACGCTGCTAGAGTTTTCCGATCTGATGCTGGACGTGTTGCTGGGTTTCCTGGCGCTCTACTTTGTGGATGTGGTGGGCACGACACCGGTCCAGGCGGGTATTGCGGTGGCGGTGTGGACAGGCACGGCGCTGGTAGGGGACTTGCTGCTCATCCCGCTGTTGGAGCGCGTGCGTGGCTTGAGCTATCTGCGCCTGAGCGCGGCGATGGAACTGGTGCTGTTTCCCGGCTTTCTGTTGATGCCAGGCTTCTGGGGCAAGCTAGCACTACTGGGACTCCTGGGCCTCTTTAATGCAGGCTGGTACTCGATCCTCAAGGCCCAGTTGTATTCGGCCATGCCAGGTCAGAGTGGTACGGTGATGACAGTAGGCAACGTGTTTGGATTAGCGGGTGGTCTGATCCCGCTAGGACTGGGACTGGTGGCCGAGCGATTTGACCTTACGGTGACGATGTGGCTGCTGTTGCTGGGGCCGCTGGCGCTGTTGATCGGTATTCCGAGATTGAAGGGGATTCGGCGGGTGTGTGGAGGCAAACATTGAGAGTGAATCATCAGCGCTCTTCCATCAGCCGCTGGCACAGCTCCACACCGGTCACGGCATCGGTGCTCCAATGGTCGGCACCCACGTACTGGCACACTTCCTCACTGAGCTGGCCTCCGCCAACGACGATAGCCCCTTGGTACCCTTGAGCCCGCAGCAGGGTGATCGTTTCGCGCATAGCGTCATAGGAGCTGGTCAGCAGGCCGGAGAGACCCACGAGGTGGGGCTGTACCTGAGCGGCTTGCTCGGCAAAGATAGTAGGCGACACATCCACGCCCAGGTCGTGTACGACGAAATTGTGACAGCTCAAGAGCATGTTGACGATATTCTTGCCCAGATCATGAATGTCACCTTCAACTGTCCCCAGCAGGATCCGTCCCGAGGCCTGGCCCGAAACCTGGTCTTCTACGATGGGCTGAAGAAGTTCCATTACCTGGCGAAAGATCTCGCCAGCCATGATCAGTCCAGCCAGATAGTACTCGTTTCGCTCGTAGCGCACACCCACCTGGCGCATCCCTTCCTTACAGTCTTCGATGATTAGCAATGGGTCATCGCCAGCGTCCAATCGCTGACGGACGAGGGTCAGGGCAATCTCTTCTTGTAGATCCGAGATAGCGGCAGTCAGTGTCGCACTTGTGGCTGTGTTACTCATATGTTGCCCATCTCCTGGTCGGGAATGCCAATGGTAGCGGTGAAGCAAAGGCGGTCGCCAGAGCAAATGAACCAACCCCAACTGACGGGTCGGTTGTCAAAATCAAAGAAAATATGCTCCAAGCGAAAGGCGGGGACTCCAACCTCCGAGTGGAGCAGGACGGCTTCCTCCTCGGTCAGTACGGTAGCGTCGATGGTGAGGTCTCCTCGTTTCAGGTCTGACTCGCCACCCCCGCTAAAGAGGCCACGCAAGGCGGTGACCTCCATTTCGGCCTCGATGATGGGACGGGTGGGGTCGTAGATCACGTACTCGCGGTGCAAAAGCACAGGGTCCTCGCCCTGGAAGATCAGTCGCCGGATAAAGACGGTCCGATCCCCGACTTTGACGGCTAGCTTGCGGGCCGTCCGCTCGGTGGCCGGTGTGATGTGCGCCTCCAGAAGCTTGACTGTGGACTGGCCTTCGTTACGAAAGAGCTGCTGCAGTCTGTCCAGGCTAAAGGCGGCGGTGCCCAGTTCTAGGGGCTTGACAAAGGTGCCCCGCCCCTGTTCAGCAATCACCACGCTCTGGTCGGCGAGGATGTTGATGACACGGCGCACGGTCATAGGGCTGACGCCGTAACGCTCGCAGAGCTGGGCTTCGGAGGGGAGGCGGTCGCCAGGACGAAACACCCCGGCCGCGATTTGTCCTAGTAGGATGCGCACTAACTGGGCGTAGGCGGGTTCATATGAGTTGCGGTCGATGGTAGTGATCGATTCGTTGGCCAAGCGTTCACCTTATGCAACTTTGTACAAATATATAACACCCCAACCGGAATGTCAAGATGGGCACAAGGTCTTCCCGACTTGACAACTCCTCTATATAAGTGTATAATAGGTGTAGTACGCACCAGGGATCGCCGGATGACATTTGAAGGTACAAGCCAAATGCAGGCTGCACGCACAGGGATCATCGCCTGCGCCACGGTGATCGAGGAGATGCTACCGCACCGGACGCGGATTGCCACGCACTGGACTTTGGCCTACACGTCAACCCTGAAACCTTAAGGCGCGTTCTCCAGGAAGCCGAGATGATTCTCTTGGGCGATGGCCTGTGCTACCAGTCTGTCGTCGGGCTGTGGGCCGATTGACGTGTGCGACGATCTGGTAAAGAGCTACGGCGAGGAGAGGGCCCAATGGCTCCAGGGCTAGATTCTCAAGACTATACCCGTCTGGCGCTGATCAACACCAACCAGCACGAATTGGAGCGCTATCGCGACCACAGCCGACGTGCAGCGGAGCGCTTTGGACTACGCTACAAAGAGATCCCCAGTTCCAACACTCTGATCAAAAAGATGCTGCACGGCCCCCGGGATGACGAGTTCGTCGTCGCTTACCCCAGCGAGACCATCTTGTACCTGGATTTCGGGAGAGCAGAAAGCAAAAGATGAGAATCATCGGTGAGAAGATCAACGGCACGCGTCGGCGCGTGGCCCAGGCCATCGAGGGGCGTAATGCAGCCTTTATCCAAGACCTGGCCATCAGGCAGGTCGAAGCTGGCGCGGCCTGGCTGGACGTCAACGCCGGTACCCACCGGAGCAGGGAACCTGACGACTTGATCTGGCTAGTCGAAACCATCCAGCCCGTGGTGGAGGTGCCGCTCTGCCTGGATAGTGCCAACCCGCAAGCGCTGGCAGCCGCTATCCCGGTCGTCGAACGAACGCCGATGATCAACTCCATCAGCGGAGAACCGAGCCGGCTGAAGGGTATCCTGCCGCTGGTGGCCAAGCACGGTTGCTCGGTGATCGCCCTGGCTATGGATGACAAAGAGATCCCCGGGACCTGCGAGCGGCGTATGGAGATCATCCGCAAGGTGATAGAGGCAACTCGCGCTAGTGGCGTGCCGGATGGGAATGTGTACCTCGATCCCCTGGTTATGACCCTGGCTGCCAACACCGATAGTGCTTTGGTCACGCTGGATACTATGCGTGCCGTCCGCCGCGGAATCCCCGATGCGCACCTGACTATGGGGTTGAGCAATATCTCTTTCGGGCTGCCGGCCCGTTCGTACATCAACCGCGCCTTCTTGACATTGGCGCTGGCCGCTGGGCTGGACTGTGCCATTCTCGACCCTCTTGATGGCGAGATGCAGGCCGCGCTGGTCGCTGCCAGAGTGGTACTGGGACGCGATCGCCATTGCCTGAACTACACCCGTGCTTACCGTGCTGGACTATTCAATGAGGCAGGCGCGAAGGCCATCTACAATTAGATGCAAGTTCGTTGGTGACACGCCTTGTTGGTTAGATGCAAGTTCGTTGGACTGACACGCCTTGTTGGTTGGAGGCAAGAGCCCTAGGCAGCATTCTTAAGGAGGAGGACTTTATGGATTGATGTGCGCTACTAATCCGGGGATAAAGCTCCAGATCAAACCTTTTAATAGGAGGATACAATGTCAATAGAACTTGTCAATGCCATCGCTGACATGAGGGAGGAGGAAGCCCTCAAGTTAGTCAAAGAGATGGTGGAAGGTGGTTCAGGACCTATGGCGGTCCTGGATACAGCCAGGGAGGCCATGGCCATCGTCGGTCAGCGCTACGAGGAGGGCAAATACTTTTTGCCCGAGCTGATGATGGCCGGGGAGATACTGAGCCAGATCACGGACATCGTCAAGCCGCAGCTGGCCAAGATGCCGGAGGTCAAACATGTCGGCAAGGTACTCATCGGCACTGTCGAGGGAGACATTCACGACATCGGGAAGAACATTGTGACCTTTATGCTCGACGTGAACGGTTTCGAGGTCCTCGACTTGGGTGTAGACGTCCCCCCGCAAAAGTTCGTGGAGGCTATCGGGGACTTTGAGCCGCAGGTGGTTGGGTTGAGCGGGTTTCTGACCCTGGCCTTTGATGGCATGAAGGCGACCGTCGATGCCATCAAGGAGGCTGGGTTGCGGGACAGCGTCAAGATCATGATCGGCGGCGGTCAGGTCAACGAAACGATTCAGGAATACGTGGATGCAGACGCCTATGGGAGAGATGCCATGGCTGGAGTATCCCTGGCCAAAAAATGGGCCGGTGTTGAATAGGAACCTCAGCAGAGAAGGTGGAGGTAACAAAAATGGAAAAACAGTTATCACCAGAGGAAAAGCTGGAGGCGCTGTGGCAAGGGAAGCTCTCGCCAAAGGATCCTGAGGGGAATCCTCTTCCGTTCCAATCCTCGGAAGCGGAAAAGGCGTACAAGGATCGAATACTCAGGTTCAAAGATGCCATCCAGATGAAAAAGCTGCCGGACAGAGTTCCGGTCACGATCTTTCCCAGCATGTTCCCATGGACCAACGCGGGGATGACCGTTCAAGACGCCATGTATGACTATGGCAAATGTGCCAAAGTCTTTCAGGATTTCGTGCTCGAGTTTGAGCCGGATGTGCATTGGGGTGCATACGCACCTGGTCCGGGGAAGTTGTATGAGATCCTGGACTACAAGCTCTACTCCTGGCCAGGCCACGGGGTCGCGCCTGAACATAGCTACCAGTGCAATGAAGGCGAATATATGATGGCGAATGAATATGACGCCTTGATTCAGGACCCATCCGGTTTCTTCAGCCGTGCCTACCTGCCGCGTGTATTCGGAGCGTTGGGGGGCTTCCAGATGCTGCCGTTCTTGCCTGGCATCCTCGAAATGTACGGCGTTGCCCTCAACTTCATCCCCTTTGGGTTGCCTCCAGTACAGGGAACCTATCAGGCTCTCTTCGAGGCCGGTGCTGAGGCGCTGCAATGGATAGGGGCCATAGGTGGTGCTGATGGTGCGTTAGCCACGTTCGGCTTCCCGAACATACTGGGTGGATTCACCAAGGCGCCGTTCGACGTCGTCGGCGATACATTGCGTGGTACGAAGGGGATCATGTTGGATATCTACCGGCAGCCCGATAAACTCATCCAGGCCATGGAAGCTTTGGTGCCACTCATGATCGGTCTGGGCGTAGCCAATGCGCAACAAACTGGCAATCCCTTGATATTCATGCCTCTCCACAAAGGAGCGGATGGCTTCCTCTCCGACGAACAGTTCAAGAAATTCTATTGGCCGACGCTTAAAGCGGTCATGATGGGGCTGATTGACGCAGGCATCGTACCCCTTCCTGCGGCTGAGGGAGGCTACAGCTCACGCCTCAAAGTCGTCCAAGACCTGCCAAAGGGCAAGACCTTGTGGATGATCGACCTGACGGACATGGCCGACGCCAAGAAGACGTTGGGCCAGAATGCCTGTCTCCTCGGCAACGTGCCTTCGGCCATGTTGACCCTGGGCACGCCCCAGGAGGTGGGGGACTATGTCAAGAACCTCATAGACACGACCGGCCAAGACGGCGGTCTCATCATATGCAACGGGGCGTTCTTTGACAATGCCAAGCCAGAGAACGTCAAGGCGATGGTGGATACCGCCAAGGAATACGGCGTATACAAATAGACATCGATAACTCGGAGTTGGGAATGAGGTCTGACAGGCTCCCACGGGAGCCTGTCAGACCCGCAGGCTTGGATCAGGAGGGAAAACATGGAGATCAAAGCCGCTGTCGTTTTTGAGACAGGGGGAGATTTCAGCATTGAACAACTGGAACTCTCCGATCCGAACGAGGACGAGGTGCTGGTTCGTATAGTCGGCGCTGGTATCTGTCACACGGATCTTGCCGGCCGGGACATGCATCTGCCGATCCCACCGCCGCCAAGTGTCTTTGGACATGAGGGGGCCGGCATTGTTGAAGAGGTTGGGGCACGGGTGACCAAGGTAAAACCGGGCGATCATGTGATATTGGGCTGGGACTATTGCGGGGCATGCACATCATGCAAGGCTGGCAATGATCTCTATTGCCTGAATTTCTTCCTGCACAATTTCCACGGCGCTCGTCCGGACGGTACCACGACCCTGCGCAAGGGCGATCAGCCCATCCATGGTTCCTTTTTTTGCCAGTCTTCTTTTGCCAATTTCGCCTTGGCCAACGAACGGAACGTCGTCAAGGTACGGGAAGACATTCCCCTCGAGATCCTCGCGCCTATGGGATGCGGGGTTATGACGGGGGCCGGCGCAGTTATGAATTCGTTTCAGCCCAGACCCGGGGCTTCCATCGCGGTATTCGGTGTTGGCCCGGTGGGAATGAGCGCTGTTCTCGCTGCGTTGGTGTGTGGTTGTACTACCATTATCGCCGTGGATGTCAATTCGGACCGCTTGGAGATGGCCAAGGAATTGGGCGCCTCTCATACCGTCAACGCCGGTGAGGTCGATCCGGTTGAGGCGATCCTGGACATTACCGGTGGAGGTGCTGAATTCAGCCTGGAGTGTGTCGGAAATCCCAAGGTGCTTCGGCAGGCCGTGGATGTTCTGCCCCGCCTGGGTGTGTGTGGACTCTTGGGGGTAGTGCCACCAGGTACGGAGGTCAGCCTGGATATGGACCTGATCATGAACGGTCGGACGGTTAAGGGGATCCTCGGAGGCGATGCCATTGCGGATCTGTTTATCCCCAAACTGATTGAACTCTACAGCCAGGGACGGTTCCCCTTTGACCGGTTGATCACTTTCTACCCATTCGACGACATAAACCAGGCAGTGGAAGATATGGAAAAAGGGCGCGTGATCAAACCGGTTTTGCGGCCGTAGCGCCAGGCAAGTCCCTCGTTGAAAGGAGGCGGACATGAAGTTTATAAGAGTGAACATGAGCGAACAGATCATCCGCGTCGAAGATGTGCCACAGGATTACGTGGGGCTCGGTGGCAGGGGTCTTACATCCATTATGATCAACGCTGAGGTGCCGCCGAAATGTGATCCTCTGGGACCGGAGAATAAGCTCATTTTTGCCCCGGGCTTTTTGAGTGGTACGCCTCTTCCGAATACCAGCCGCATATCCGTAGGAGCGAAAAGCCCGCTGACGGGGGGAATCAAAGAGAGCAATGTGGGGGGAACTGCTGCTGCGGCCTTGGGCCGTTTGGGAATCACGGCGATCGTCGTCGAAGGGCAAGCGCCGGAAGGGGAACTCTGCTTTCTCAGGATCGATGAGATGGGCAACGCAAGCCTTATTCCGGCTCAAGAATACAAAGGAATGCGAACGTACAAGCTGGTGGAAAAGGTCCTTGAGTCCTATGGAAAGAGAACCTCGGTGCTCTGTATCGGGCCGGCCGGTGAATCCAGGCTGGCCGTAGCTTCTATCCAGTCTTCTGACACCGATGGTCGCCCCTGTCGCGCCGCAGGTCGAGGGGGCCTGGGGGCGGTGATGGGAGCCAAGGGGGTCAAGGCTCTGATCGTAGACCAGCGCGGGAAGAACGCTGACCCCATAGCGGATCCGGAGGCCTTCAAGGAAGCGGTCAAGGCGGTTGTCAAAGCCGTGAAAGCGGATCATATGAGTGCGGAGGTAATGCCCAAACTCGGCACCGCCGCCCTCGTGGCTCCTGTCAATTCCATGGGCGCCTTTCCCAGCTACAATGCTCGGAAGGGTACGTTGGAAGGCTGGGAAAAGATCAGTGGAGAGGCTATGGCCGAGCTTATCCAGGAGCGCGGCGGAAACACGACCCATATGGGCTGTGCCCAATGCATCATCCATTGCTCGAATGAATTTGTGGATAAGGATGGAAAATTCGTAACTGGTTCCTTGGAGTACGAGACTATCTGGGCGATGGGCGGTATGACGGGCGTTGCCGATCTGGACACGATTGCTCGCCTCGATAACCTGTGCGATGACATTGGGGTTGACACGATGAGCACAGGGGTGGCCATTGCCGTTGCTATGGACGCCGGCTACAAAGAGTTTGGAGACGCCGATGCGGTCATAGAGATGGTGGAAGAGGTCGGCCAGGGCACAGCATTCGGCAAGATCCTTGGAAACGGCCCCGCTGCCGTAGGAAAGCATTTCAACCACGACCGGGTTCCTGTGGTCAAGGGCCAGTCCATCGCCGCCTATGATCCAAGGGCCATGCTGGGGCATGGTGTTACGTATGCCACTTCACCTATGGGTGCCGATCACACAGCGGGGAACTTGGTTGGGGCATATTTAGGACACATGCTCGATCCACTGAACCCTGAAGGACAGGTGGAGACCTCCAGATTCCTTCAAATTGCCATGGCCGCTTTTGACACGATGGGACAGTGCTTTATGGCGAGTGTGGCCCTATTGAGTCCCGAGGGTTTCGAGGCGTTTGGGAGGGTGATAGGTGCCAAACTGGGCACACAGCTTGGATCGGACGACTTTCCCCACGCCATAGGTATGCGGGTGCTGAAGTCGGAGCGGGAATTTAACACAAAGGCGGGATTTACGAATCAGGATGATCGATTACCCAGGTTCTTCTACGAAGAACCACTGCCGCCCCACAACACAGTCTTTGTCATCAGTGACGAGGAGATTGACAGCGTCTTTGATTTCTAACGGGAATCAAGAATGAAGGTAAGGGTCAAGCTATACGGGACTCTGGGTCAACGTTTCCCTGGTTACCAACCTTCACAGGGGATTGAGGTCGAGATTCCGGATGGGGCGACGGCCAGAGACCTTGTCGCTCTTCTGGAAATCCCAGAATCACAGGGGGCCGTCATCGTTGCGAAAGGCCGAGTACTAAAAGCAGACGACAGGATACAGTGTGGAGTCCCTGTGAGTGTTTTACAGGTGATTTACGGCGGATGATATGCCTCTGTGTCTTTCTTCCACCGAAACACGGTACAAGTTAGCGAGAGGAGGTAGGGATATATGTAAAGACAATTGTCCTCTTATGACCAGGTGAGGAGTCAGGGGTAATTTTACAACGACAAGACAAGGCCAGCATATTCAGAGTACAAAGAAGGAGGGAAAAATGGATACCAAGGGTTTGACTCGCCGTGAATTCCTTCGCGGCGCAGCACTGACCAGTGCTGGACTGGTGGCGGCGGCATGCGCCCCATCGCCCACGCCGACCGAAGCGACCGCCGAGCCAGCACCTACCGAGGCCCCAGCGTCAGCCCCGCTACCAAAAGAATCGATTGTTGTCGGTATGTCAAGGCCTCTCTCTGGCTGGAATGCCATTATTGGAGACTCGGCATTCAGGCCGATCTATGAGACATGGGTTCCGATGGTCAATGACGAGGGTGGCATCTATGTGGAGGAATATGGTAAGAAGCTGCCGATAGAGTTGATCGTGTACGATGATACGAGCGACCCAGGCACGATGGCGAGGTTGACGGAGAAACTGATCCTGGAGGACAAGGTGGACTTTCTATGGCCCGCCTCCGGTACCGCTTTCATCTTTGCCCAGGCTCCCATAGCCAACAAATACGGCTATCTGCTGATCACGGCCGAGGGCGGCGCCACGCAAATCAAGGACATGCTTCCCAGTCTACCCTACGTCTTCGTCACGCTGAGTTTCTCTGACTGGTACCAGTTGCCCGTTCTGGCTGACATTCTATCCGCCAAGGGCGCGACCACGGCCTACGTGACCTACATCGCTGACCTCCATGGCATAGAGTATTCCGGCGTGGCGGGTATTGAATTCCCAAAGAAGGGAATTGAGATCGTCGGTGTTAAGAGCCTTCCGCCTGACATCAAGGATCTATCGCCCGTGATCAAGGATGCTGACGCGTCGGGGGCCGATGTCTTTTGCTGCTTCGCCTATCCCGACCAGGTCATGCCCGCTACCGGGACGTCAATAGAGCTCGGCTATAACCCCAAGGCCTGGATAGGCGGCCCTGGAGTGAATTTCGGGTTCTTCCACGCAGCCTTTGGTCCGATGGTGGAGGGCATGATGGGCTTTTCTGCCTTTGCCCGGGGACAAACTCCGGAGCTCGACGAACTAGCCGACATACTCTACGAAGGCAAGCCTGAAGAAATCAACGATTGGTGGGGACACCCATTCTACTGGGCTGGGCTGGACATGTGGAAGGCGGCTATCGAGAAGGCTGGAACACTTGACCAGGACGCGATAAGGGACGTAATCGCCTCAGCCTCGCCCGAAGACCCGATAGAAACGGTTTTGGGCCCCACCTGGTTTGAGAACGGACTCTTGGCAAAGGAGGCCCATCCCGGAGAGATTGGTCAGTGGATAGACGGCGTGTATGAGGTCGTCGGACCTACGGACAAGGCCACTGCAGAGCTGGTGTATCCCAAGCCGCCGTGGCCCACAGGCTAATAGTCAGAGTAGACATCGAGTTCAGCAACGACCGTAAGTAGTTGAGCAGGCTGTCCTAAGGGTGCAGAACAGCATTTCTTGAGAGTGGATGCTCTCTCCAGAGGAGTCTCGACGTACCCTTTGGGCAGCCTGGCTGCTCTTGTTGCCGAAGCAAAGGAGCTGTCAGTACGATGGTTACATTCTTGAACATAGTGATTGCTGGTCTGCTGCTGGGCGGCCTCTATGCCCTGATTGCGATGGGGCTCAGCCTGCAGTACGGCGTTGCCCGGGTGGCGAATTTCTCCCATGGCGAGTTTATCATGCTAGGGGGTTTGATCACCTGGACATTATACACAGCGTTTCACATCAACCCACTGGTATGCCTTGCTGTTTGTGGCCCTGTTACCTTTATCTTGGGTTATATCATTCACAGGACTCTGTTCAAACGCCTCCTAGCCTCGTCAGCATCACCAGCTATTTTTGAAGGTAATTCTATGCTCGCTTCTTTCGCTCTCATGTTCATCATTCAAAACATAGCTTCAATAGCCTGGGGACCCGAAATAAGGGCATACTCCTATTTGCGTGTTCCGGTCAATCTGGCGGGAGCAGTATTTGGCGCCAACCGTCTCGTGACCCTCGGGTTCGCTCTAGGCATAGGTCTGGCTTTCTACCTCTTTGTAGCCCGCACACGCATGGGGAAGGCCATCAGGGCGGCGGCTCAGGACCCGGCGACCGCGGGACTCATGGGGGTGAACATTGACCTGGTACTCGCCCTATGCTTCGGCTTTGGTGCTGCCATGGCCGGTGTTGCCGGTATGCTCATCAGCATGTGCTACCCTGTTCACGTGGTAATGGGTCAAGAGTATACCATAATCGCCATGATCGTGGTTGTCCTGGGGGGGTTGGGCAGCATCCCTGGCAGTTTCATCGGGGGCTTTGTTCTGGGGATTATTGGCAGCGTGGTAACCTATATAGACCCGGGCTTGTCATTGGTTGCCTACTATCTCATCTTTGTACTCCTGCTGCTGGTGAAGCCGACAGGTATCATGGGGAGGTAGAGAAATGAATGCTGCGAGAGTTGGTTTACAAAAGGTGCGGGTACCGGCATTGCTTCTCATCATCCCCCTTTTGCTGGTTGTTCTACCCTACGCCCGCCCGGGCTACACGGTCATACTCGTATTTACCATCCTTATGTACATCGTCCTGACAATGAGCTGGGTCCTCTTTTCCGCTCCTACCGGTTACCTCTCGCTGGCGCCAGCGGCGTTTTTTGGGGTCGGCATATACATCTCAGCTACACTGAGTATGAAGTTGCCCCTACCTGTCGTTGTCTGTATCGGTGGTCTGGCAAGTTCTTGTCTGGCCCTTCTCGTCGGTGCTTTGACTCTGAGGCTGAAAGGTATCTATTTTTCCTTCTTCACCTTCGGACTCGTGGAGCTCATGAAGCATTTTGTCCTGTGGTATGAGCTTAAATTCACGGGCACGCGTGGCCGATTCCTTATCCCCGTGGATAACAACACCATCTACTACGTCATGCTTGCTATCCTTGTGGCATTGCTGCTCACCACCTACTTTATCAGGCGCTCCAAATATGGCTTGGCCCTGCAAAGCATCGGTGAAGACGAGGAGGCCGCAGCCCACACCGGCGTAAATGTAACCCTGTTGAAGGTTATCACCTTTGCCATCAGCGCGGTTTTCACGGGAGCCGCTGGCGCAATCTGGGCCATACGATTGACATATATAGACCCATACATCGCCTTTGATCCGCTCAATTCTTTTATGCCAGTGTTGATGGCCATTTTGGGGGGCATGGGACAACTGTACGGTCCGATCCTGGGCGCCGCAGTTTTTTCCTACTTGAGAGAAATCTTGATTACCAGGTTTCCCTACTACTATATGCTCCTTATCGGCATCATACTGCTGGTGGCCATCGTGTACCTCCCCAATGGACTTGCAGGGCTGATACAAAGGTGGCAGAAACGAGCTCGGGGAGGGCAACATGCCAATACTTGAAGCAGAAGGAGTGACCAAGTATTTTGGTGGGTTAGCTGCGGTCTCACAGGTGGACTTTGGTGTGGACCAGGGCAAAGTTGTTGGTCTGATCGGTCCCAATGGCGCTGGTAAGACCACGCTGTTCAATCTGATATCGGGGGCCCTTGTTCCCAAGGATGGAGCGATAAGGTTCAACGGGCAAAATATCGCTGGCCTAAAGCCGCATAGGATCTGCAAGATGGGACTGGCGAGGACTTTTCAATCGGTTAGAATCTTTGCCAACATGCCCGCTCTGGATAATGTGTTGTTGGGCTCGATGTTTGGAACATCAAACGGCATGTCACCAGCGGATGCTGCCAGAGAAGTTGCGGGGTTACTAGAGTTTGTCGGCTTGTCAGCGGTCGGGGCGATCCCTGCCAAAGACTTGACCCTGGCTAACCAGAAGCGACTTGAGGTAGCCAGAGCGTTGGCCACCAAGCCAGAGCTTTTGTTGCTTGATGAGCTGATGGCAGGGCTAAATCCTACCGAGGTAGCCGAGGCTATGGAGTTGGTCACCAGGATACGGGACAGGGGGATTACCATTCTGATGATCGAGCACGTCATGAAGGCGATCATGAGCGTATGTGACCGGATTATCGTGCTCCATCACGGTAAGAAGATTGCCGAAGGAACGCCACAGGAGATCGCCACCAGCAAGACCGTTGTTGAGGTATACTTGGGAGAGTAGGCTTATGCTGGAAGTGTGTGATGTAAACACTGTCTATGGTAAGGTTCAAGCATTGTGGGATGTTTGTTTAAGCGTCAACGAGGCGGAAATCGTCGCCTTGGTTGGTTCAAACGGAGCTGGCAAAACGACACTGCTTAATACCATATCCGGTCGGGTGCGTCCAGCTTCAGGTAGTGTCGAGTTCCTTGGCAAGCGGATCGATGGCCTACCCCCTCACGCCATTGTGGAAATGGGCATTTCTCATGTGCCCGAAGGTGGAAAGGTATTCCCTGATATGACAGTGCGTGAGAACCTGGAGATGGGTGCGTATCCCTACCACGCCTGGAAACAGAAAGAGCAGACATTTGAGCAGGTTTATCAAGTTTTCCCACTACTGAAGGAAAGAGCAGGGCAATTAGCTAGAACATTAAGCGGTGGCGAGCGTCAAATGTTAGCCATAGGACGGGGCTTAATGTCAAGGCCAAGGCTGTGTCTATTGGATGAGCCCTCATATGGTTTGGCACCATTATTGGTAGCAGAGATGTTTAGCATCATACGAGGGCTTCGCGATCAGGGGATTACCGTCTTGCTGATCGAGCAGAACGTCCGACACACCCTGGAGATAGCGGACCGAGCGTACGTGCTGGAAAACGGCCGGATATGCCTGGAGGGAGCCTGTGCTGAGATGATCGAGAGCGATCATGTGAGAAAGGCCTATCTGGGATTGTAGCCCTAGCACTTGATAACCGGGCTAGTTGTGAGGAGCCAAGCCGCGAGGCGCATCTTCTCATGTATGGATGATCTCTTCTGCGGCAAGAGGCCCAAGCTCGCTTCCCCTCCGAAATGGGCCACGTATGGGGAATGGTGAAAGCTGAAGGTGGCTTCTGGGCTGAAAGCGCAAGGTCTCCAGCCGTATCCGCCTTTGGCGGGCTTAATCGCCTTTGGCGAACTTGATCGGGGGTGAAAATGAAACTGGACGGGAAAGTAGCACTCATTACCGGAGCGGGTACTGGCATAGGCGCCGCAATCGCCCAGCGGTTCGTTGCCGACGGGGCGAGAATATGCATAACCGGCCGCCGCCAGGAACCGCTCGACAAAGTGGCCCAATCACTGCCGGCGGGGACAGTCGCGACGTGCGCCGGAGATGTAACCAAGTTCGAAGACGTCGAGCGAATGGTCGAGACGGCGCTCGGCTTCACCGGTAAACTCGACGTGCTGGTTAACAACGCGGCAATAGATCCGGGCGGGACGACCGTCGCTGACATAGATCCGGAGCTCTGGCACAGAGTTCTCGAAACAAACCTCACCGGTCCGTTGT
>CAYUIS010000033.1:0-41645 GCA_964444825.1 uncultured Anaerolineales bacterium
CTGCTTCTACAGACACACCCACTTATGAACCCACATCTCCCCCCCCTCCCACCGCCACCACAACGCCCGCTTTGCCCAGCCGGATCGTTATCCCATCGCTCAGTGTGGACGCTCCTGTCTTTCCCGTTTCTTTGGAAGCGATAGAGATAGATGGTCAGCAGCAGGCTGCATGGCAGGTGCTGGATATGTACGCCGCCGGATGGCACGAGACATCCGCAACCCTGGGTATATCCGGTAACACCGTCCTAAACGGGCACAACACCACCCATGGTGAGGTGTTCCGGGATCTGTATACGCTAAAACCCGGCGATCTGATCATCGCTTATTCCGACGATACGCCCTTTACCTACGCCGTCACTGAGATACTGATCCTGCCCGAGGCCGGTCAGCCCTTGGAAGTACGCATCGATAACGCCCGCCACATCCTGCCCACCGAGGACGAACGACTGACCCTCGTCACCTGTCACCCCTACGGCAGCCTGCGCAACAGGCTGATCGTCATCGCTCAACCACCAAAGGTCCCAAAGGATATCGAGGGCTGATTCTGCCATCTGGTTAGATTTCGAGTTATCATACTTGGCGTTTCTCGACAAAGACCAAACATTCCTGATTGGAGTATCGATGAGTAAAACACGCTCCTCACCAATTGCAGCCCTGTCAGGTCTCCCTTTCATCTCCCGTGTACGCCGCAATCACGCGCTGGAGCATGCCACCATACAGGTCCTCGGCGAGCGACTCCGAGAACTGGCATTGGTAGGGCGCTCTTCAATATGGGGGTTCTATATCTATGGCGACGTACCGACCGAGGACGTACTCGCCGCCGCCCATGAGGGACTGCGCCGCCTGCAGAATGGCGAGCAAAGGATGGCTATCCATCCTAACTGTGGCACCAACCTCGCCGTGGCGGGGGTGTTGGCCGGGTTCGGCGCCTTTTTGGCCCTCGGTGGCTTTGGCGGGAAGCGAGACAGAGGTCTGATAGATCGTCTGGCCCGCCTGCCGCTTGCCTTCACGGCTGCTACGCTGGGTATCATCCTCGCCAGGCCACTCGGCCCCGCCATCCAGGCCCACGTCACCACCGATCCCAACGTTGGCAATATGCGGATCGCCGGCATCTCGCGAGAGAGGAAAGCAGGTGTCACCGTCATCCACGTCCGTACTGAGGGCTAACCTTTTCCCAAGAACGTGGACTCTAGGACATCAATAAAATGCCCAAGCCCACCCCTACCTTGTACATATTCCACGGTGTCGATGAATTCGCCCGCGCCGAGACATTGGCCGATTTCAGGCGTAGGCTCGGTCCACCTGATATGGTGGATCTGAACACCACTCACTTTGAGGGGACATCCCTTACCCTGTCTGAATTGCGCCACGCCTGCGATGCCATTCCCTTCCTGACGGAAAGACGTCTTGTCATTGTCACTGACCTGCTGGCACGGCTTTCACCCCAGAAAGACCGTGAGCTCTCCACGGCCCAAAGGGAGTACTTGAGCGCGCTGGCCGACTATCTTCCCAATCTGCCCCCAACGGCTCGTCTCGTTCTGGTAGAGAACGTCCCTCTGCCCTCACAGCATCCTATCCTACAATTGGCTCAGCAAGAGGAATGGGGCTTTGTCAAACGCTTCGATCCGCCAAAGCAGCAGGCGCTACCCCAATGGATCAAGCAGCGGGCACACAAACACGGCGGCGAGATCGAAGGGCAAGCGGCCAATCAGCTCGCCACCGTCATCGGCGCTGACCTGCGGCTCCTCGACCAGGAGATCGCCAAGTTGGTGACATACACAAACGCCGAACGCTCCATCACCACGAGCGACGTGGATGCGGTCGTACCCTATACTCAGGCTGCTATCGTGTTCGACCTGGTGGACGCACTCGGACGTCGAGATGGCCGCACCGCTGCTCAGGCACTGCACCGTCTACTGGAAGCCGGCGACCATCCAATGGGATTGCTGGCCATGATCGTACGCCAGTTCCGGCTCCTGATCCAGGTCAAAGAGCTGAAGAAAAACGGCGCCACTTCACGTGACGTCGCCCAAACGCTCAAACTGCACCCTTTTCCAGCCGGGAAGCTCTACAACCAAGCCACCTATTTCACCGCTGAGCAGTTGGATAGGATATACCGGCATCTGCTGGATACTGATGTAGCCATCAAGACTGGGGAAATCGAGCCTGAAGTGGCCCTTGACCTTTTGATAGTGGGGGTCGCGGCCTCGAGGTAACTGACGGATCACCACTCACCGCTTCTCTCTGGCCCTTGGCTCCTCCTCCTGGCCTACCCAGAAATGGTGTCGCAGCACAGACGACCGTGACGACACACGCACTCCCCGCACTTTTGACGCCGCGCCGTTGCCATTAGCATCTAGAGCTGAAGGGTGCACATAACAGACATCAGGCAATGCGCCGAACTTGAGCTTGTACCTCCGTGCGGCCAGTCCGACCTTCTCCCCCAAGTCACGCTGCGGGCTATCGTCATACCACAGCAATCCTTCTTTCATCACTGTGCCCCCCAATCTAGGTCACCTGTCGTTGCATATGCCAGGTGTTGTATTGCACATCCTGGTACAGCTCGAATGTGCCCTCACGGCAGCGCACACGAAAGCGATGTTGCTCCACTTGTCCACCCCGGTTGCGCCGAGAGACTGTCCAACAACGCTCCACGGCATGCACATCGTACCGATGCCCGCGCCAGACAAAGGTCTTGGGAAAGTACCCATGACGTCGCGCCCGCATCTCAATAGCCTCACCGCGACGTTGGCTGTGCTTCTTTCCCCCACGCTTCTGCCTTGTCCGAGAACCTCGCATCACATCAAGAGTAACGCCCATAGTGCTTTACCTCCGCATCAGCTCTCTGTGCTTTCTGTCCCTCTCCTACGACCGTGAACTGCCTCTCCATCGGCGCGGTTAATGAGGAGGCAAATGCACTCCAATCCCCTGACAGTTGCCGTCCACCTGGCGGCGCAACAACAACTACTGGAGGATATGGCCCCTGCTGCACAGGCGGTTGTCCTCGCTCGTCGCGCCGCCGACTAACCACGACGACGAGCAAACTGGTTGGGATAGCTGCACCCACGCCACATACTGCCCCGGCGAGCACTGCCAAAGCCTCATCACTCAGACGATGGCCAATGACCAGTGCCAACGTCACAGCAAAAGCCACCACTGTCAACACGGCGACAATCGCCAGACGATTCCGGCGACTGCTACGCCCCCTCAAATCATCCATCAACTAGGCCTTTCCTCGGAACATCTCGTTTAACCAGTCCGTCGGCCGGGTCAAGGACATCGGTCGAGAGGGCGCCAGGGACGCGATCGCAGATGACGCTTGGCCCAGTCCGTGATTCATTCCCCACCCGCTGCTCCCTATGCCCGCCACCACTTCCTGGATCTCGGCCGGCGAGACATGGGCCGCCTGGAAACGGATCACCCGCCCCTCTGCCACTGCCAAAAAGTCTCCCCGGCCCATCAGCCGCTCAGCTCCTGTACCACTCCAACCACTGGCCGTGCGTGCATCTTCAGCACTGGTCACGCGGCCTACCAGCCGCACCGGGAAGTTGGCCTTGACCAGCGGACCCAGCACCGCTGTCGTAGGCTTTTGCGTGGCGGCCACGACGTGAATGCCCGCCTCACGTCCGCGCTGTGTCAGTCGAGTCAGTGCCCCCTGTACGTCTTTTCCGCCCACCATCAACAGATCGGCCAACTCATCGATGAACACCACAATACTCGGTCTGTTGGGGGCCGAGGGGCCGGTCCTAGGCACCCTGGAGGCATGTATATGATCCTCCATCCCCCCGTCCTCGCCCTTCCGGACTCGCCCATTGCTACCCCGCCCCTCCATCACGCGCACCAGGCTTTGGAGTACTTCGGCTATTTCATCTGGCTCCCAGATCACAGAGCGTGCAAGATGGGGCAATCCCTCAAAGAGGCCAAAGGCGTGTCCCTTTGGATCGATAAGCACCATCCGGAGCTGAGAGTCATCAGGCCCAGGGGGGGAATGTAGATGTCCGTACCCGTCAACGGGATTGGCCATCGCTAGACTCAGGATCATCGACTGCAGAAGCATCGTCTTCCCCGAACCAGTTGTGCCGGCAACCAGGATGTGCGCCACGTCGGGCGAGGGCAACCGAATCAGCAGCGGGGCGCCATCCTCGGCCAACCCCAAAACCGCCGTTACCGGTGGGATGTGCTCATCCGCAGTGTGAAGCTGATCGAACAGAGGCAGTAACCTCACCGGTTGGGGATCTTCCCGCGGCACCTCGACAGCCACAGCAGCTCCTCGGCGCGATATCCGGCAGCTAGACGCATCCAAAGCGGCGGCAACCTCTTCACTCAATCCCTTGATCTTGGATATCTTGGCACCTACAGCGGGCAGAACCTGAAAACGTACCCAGCGAGGCGTCACTGTACCTCCCGTTACTCGAGCGGACACCTTGTTCAGTGCCAATACCGCCTCAATCCTGTCTGCCTGGAACTCTAGTTTCCTTCGCATCCTTGGTTGCCTCCCGCCCCCAAACCGAGAAATAGAACGTATGTTCTGACGATATCTTACCAGAACATTTGTTCGCCGTCAAGCAAATATATCCCAAACTTGATTTGGGATAAAGACAGCAAAAAAGGCCCAGCCGTATGGCTGGGCCCGTGGAAAACACCGAGGGTGCAAGCAAAGATCTATTATAGCTGCCGGATGACCATCACCACTTTACCCTGTACCTCCACCAAACGAGGATCATCCACATATATCGGCACCATCGTGGGATTGGCGGGTTCGAGGCGTACCCGCCCTCCCTCTTCCTGGAAGAAATGCTTGAGCGTGACCTCCTCTCGCTCCTTTAGCCACACCGCTGCCATTTCTCCGTTCTCGACCCGCTGCTGGTGGCGCATTACCACGATATCGCCATCGTGGACCAGGGCGTCTATCATCGACTCTCCCTCCACCTGCAGCGCGTACAGCCCTTGTGGATCACCCAAGATGTCTCGGGTCAACTCAATCGTCTCATCACCCATCAAGGCAAAGTCGCTGGCCGGTACCGGGATCGGCGCACCGGCCACGATACGACCCAACACCGGCACTCGAACCACAGCCCCCGGCCTTAGCTCTCCATAAGTTTCGGAGGTTAGCTTCAGTCCTCGGGACACTTCCCTATCCCGGCTAATGTATCCCCTCTCTTCTAATCGCCGCAGGTTGTAGCTTACGACCGAGGTTGAACTGATCCCAGCCGCAGATCCAATCTCACGGATGGATGGCGGATACCCGGTTTCCTCGATATACTCACCAAGGAATTCCAGAATCCTCCGCTGCCTCTCCGATAGGGGTTTGCCCAACTCCATCATCAACCTCCTGGCTCCGTTCCTGCTCGATTCACATCACAGGTCCGTCTTCAGAGTCAACACTATTATACACGAACATACGTTCTATGTCAAGTCCATTTTGCACCGATTCTGGGTCTCTTTTTTGTCATTGTCCCATCTCCACGGCTATCCGCTCTGCACCGCTAAAGATCCGGAAACTGCGCCTTCGCGTGTACCCGACCAGCGCGACACCCCACGCCTGGGCCAACCGCACCGCAAGCGAGGTGGGAGACGTGCGCGAGATGATGATCGGAACACCCATCCGCGCCACCTTGTTCACCATCTCAGAACTCACCCGCCCGGTCGTGAGCAACACACAGTCCCGCATCGATCGACCAGCCCTCAAGCTTGCACCTGCGATTTTGTCCAGGGCATTGTGGCGCCCGACGTCCTCCGCTGTCAGTAACAGTCGCTCTCCGTCGGCCAGAGCCGCTGCGTGGATCCCTCCCGCACGCTTGTAGAGATCAGCCGCGTCCGAGAGTGCCTCCATCAATTCCGTCACCTGCTCGGGAGTGATCAACCTGCTCGACTTTACACTGTGGTGCGCAGCGGACACGTCCTCGAACGTGGTTCCCCCAGAGCAGCCGGAGGTAATGACCCGCAACTGGGGGGACTCGATATCGTGCCTCAGCCACACGTCCACACACCGTCCTCCGCCACACAACTCGATGACTGCCACGTCTTGCATCCCATCGATCAGTCCCTCATTATACAGAAAACCCAACGCCAGCTCTTTTAACTGGGATGGGGTGCACATCAAGCTGACCAGCGGGCGGGCGTTAACGTACACACTGATCAACTCCTCCGCCGGCACGACACCGCGCACCGGTCGGCACTCGCCGCTGTAGTAACCAGTGTATGTGACAGGATGTGACCCTGCATCAGTCATTCTACTCTCCAGTTCTGCCTTTCCAAGCAATCATCAGCTTTGCGTGACCACGATTGCGCCGCACATTAGCACACAGTCCCCACTGCACAAGGATCGTACACGGCAAACATCGCCAAGACGGGCGAGAGCAGCCACTCCGGCGCGGTCCGATCAGCGAAGGATACCCCCGCGAGATTGCCCTGCAAGGTGGTCGTGTGGTTCCACGGGCTGCAGGCTGCCCAGAGGGTCGAGCATTTGTGAGGAGATCCGAACGCGGCACGTCGACCGCCCCAGCCTAACTCCCCTTCTTTTTTAGCAGCCGCAACATTCGCTCAGCCACTGCTTCAGCCGTAAAGCCAAACTTTTCCATCAACACCTGGTAGGGGGCCGAAGCCCCAAACCGATCCAGTCCTATCACGCTCCCGGTTGGACCGATGTATTTTGACCACCCCATCGTCACACCCGCTTCAATCGCCAACCGCGTGGTCACCAGCGGCGGCAGCACTGAATCCCGGTAGGAGGCTGGCTGCGCATCAAAGAGTTCCCAGCTAGGCATACTCACCACCCGCACGCCAATACCCTGCTCGGCCAACAACTCCCGGGCTTCCAGTGCAAGAGATACCTCCGAGCCAGTGGCGATCATGAGCGCATGAGAGACGCCAGAGCTTTCCGCCAGGACATAGGCCCCGCGCGACACCTTTTGGAACGATTTCTTCATCGTCTCGAATGGAACTGGCAGCTTCTGTCTGCTCAGGATCAGCGCGGTGGGGCCATCACGTCGTTCCAGCGCCACGCGCCAGGCCGCCACAGTCTCGTTGGCGTCGGCCGGCCGGATCACAACCAGGTTAGGGATCAGTCGCAGAGCCGCTATCTGCTCCACCGGTTGGTGGGTAGGACCGTCCTCACCCACCCACACCGAATCGTGGGTCCAGACGTAGATCACGGGCAGATGCATCATTGCCGCCAGCCGCACCGACGGGCGCATATAGTCCGAGAAAACCAAAAAGGTCGCACCGTAGGGAATCACCCCACCGTGGAGTGCCATCCCGTTGAGAATGCCTCCCATCGCATGCTCTCGCACGCCAAAGTGGAAATTGCGTCCAGCGGGAGCATCGCGCTGAAAGGCATCATAGCCCCGTAGCATCGTTTTGGTGGAGGGTTCCAAGTCAGCCGAGCCGCCAATGAGGGTGGGCAGTTTGGGAGCAATCGCGTTCAGCACAACCCCCGAGGCATTCCGCGTGGCCAGAGGCCCGTCGGTGAGGCCAAAGGTCGGCAGCGCGTCCACCCATCCCTCGAGCAACTCTCCTTCCCACAGCCTCTCCAAAAGCTCGGCTTGTTCCGGATATGCCGCCTGGTAGCCTTCGAAAACCTCGCGCCATTGGGCCTCTGTCTTCTGTCCTCGATCAACAGCCTGTCGGAACACCGACAAAGCCTCCTTGGGAATCAGGAAGCTGGCGTCGGCCGGCCAGCCCAGCGCCTCTTTGGTCGACCGCACCTCGTCCTCTCCAAGCGGTGCACCGTGGGCGCCAGCCGTGTCCTGTTTGTTGGGGCTGCCATAGGCAATGTGCGTGTGGCAGACGATGAGCGACGGGCGCTCCGTCTCCTCCTGAGCAGCGCTTATGGCCGCGCCAATACCATCCAGGTCGTATCCACTTACCTCCTGGACGTGCCAACCGTAGGCGCGGAAGCGGGCGGGGACATCCTCTGTGAAAGCGATGTCTGTCGATCCCTCGATAGAGATCTCGTTGTCGTCGTAGAGATAGACAAGCTTCCCCAGCCCTAGGTGACCCGCCAAACTCGCAGCCTCGTGGCTTATGCCCTCCATCAGGTCTCCATCCGAGACGATGGCATACGTAAAATGATCAAAGACAGGGAACTCGGGCTGATTGAAGGTAGCGGCCAGAAAACGTTCGGCAATTGCCATCCCCACCCCGTTGGCAAAGCCCTGGCCCAACGGGCCGGTCGTGTTCTCCACACCAGGGGTGAGTCCATACTCGGGATGGCCAGGCGTGCAGCTATCCCATTGGCGGAAACGCTTGAGCTCCTCCAGTGGCAAGTCGTAGCCACTGAGATGGAGAAGACTGTAGAGCAACATCGAGCCGTGTCCGGCTGAGAGGACAAATCGGTCGCGATTGGGCCACGACGGGTTGGCGGGATTGTGTCTGAGAAACCGGGTCCAGAGCACATAGGCGACGTCCGCCATTCCCATCGGCATCCCTGGATGGCCTGATTTCGCCTTCTGAACCCCATCCATCGCCAGCGTGCGAATCGTGTTGATGCAGAGTTGGTCAAGTTCAGACGTCATCGTTGTGTCCTTTCGTCACTAGAAACAGATCGCCCATAGACGTATCCACGCGCCGCTTGGCTTCCTGGCATCCTGGCACTGCACCCAATTGTACCCAGATTGATGGTGTTGACAAGATAGAGACAGGCCACCTCTACAGGAGAGGTGGCCTGCGCAAGTGGTTTCGCCGATGAGGTCACTTACTCGCTCATTATCATTACCGAGATAGTCCCTTCCGAGTCAGTGAGAGCAATGGTGGCGGTGCGCCCATCTTTCGTATAGCCTAACATCGCACTCCCCGAGCCGATGAACGAGTCACCTGAATCACTCCACCCATTGGCCGGCATCTGTTCCTGATAGAAGGATAGCACGTCATCGAAGGAGCTATTCGACTCATAAGTCACCAAACCGCCCATCGTGGATCGATTGGTCGCATCCGGCATGAGGGGGAACTCGGTCTCCGTAGCCTCACATCCGGCAGGGGGCTCTATAGTGATAGATTGGTTGACGTCGAGTATCTCGTACCCCCACTCGACACTTCCTTCTTCATTGGTAACAGGGTTATTACCCTCGGCCTGCAGTGTGTATTTGACGACATAGTCTCCATCCACCGCCACCCACACCTCGCCCTCAGCATAGCTGAACGTGCCCCATCCTAATGACTTTTCATCAAAGACATAGTGGCGGCAGGGGATGCCGTTGACCGTCTCGTCGGGCCTGACGCGCCGCGCGTTATCCAGCCCGCCGATGGCGTCATCAAGTTGAAAGATCTCCATATCCATGGCGTCTTCCTCGTTGGCCGATGTGGAGATACACTCGCCCTCCCCAAAGACAATGTACTGCTGATCACCAATCTGAACGCTCTCAAATCCTTCCCCGAGCCCTACCCCGCCACCCTGGATTGTCATACGCTGGGCGAATGGATCACGTACGTGCTCGATATCCATCTGCATAACCCACTGGCCTTCCTCTTCGCTGCCCGAACTCTCAAACGCCATCTCGAAATGGCCACGATAGCTATCCAGGCTCTGGAGCCCGCTGGTCACAGAGGATAGACTGATATCTTCGACCTCTTCAGTCTCGGGTTCGGGCTGGATCTCCTCCGTCTCTTCGCCACCACCAGACGGCACTTCGGGCGCCGTCATCTCCTCACCACCAGCCGGCTCCTCGGCTGGAGGGGGAGCCTCGTCACCCCCACCACCCCCAAACAGGCCACAGCTCAGCGTCAGGCTGAGCAGTACAGTCAGGGTCAAGAAAAACGCGAGTCGTCTATTCACGACACACCTCCTTAATAGTCTGGAGGTCGATTATCGTACAATCGGGTTCTATGTCAAGCAGGAGACTTCCGAGCCTCTGCTATCCCACCACCAGTTGTGCGCCGTCTGTCGCCGCGCAGACGTAGACGTTTGGGGTGATGCCTGTGGCAGCCTGATAGCAATCCGAGACGAATGCTCCAAAACTCTGAGCAGCGTCGGCGCGCACGAGGGCGACAGCACAGCCGCCAAAGCCACCTCCCGTCATGCGTGCGCCGTAACAGGCCTCTTCCTGGCAAGCGCATGCCACCATATGATCCAGTTCGCCGCTCGAAACCTCAAAATCGTCCCGCAGACTGGCGTGGCTGCCGTTCATCAACCGGCCGAGCTCCACCGCATCGCCTCGACGCATAACCTCAGCGGCCCGCAGGGTGCGGTCATTCTCCGTTATTACGTGCCGGGCGCGGCGGCGGCTCAGGTCGTCCAGGCGATGTGCCTCGGCCTCGAATTGGGACAGGCCCACGTCACGCAGGGCAGGAACACCAAAAGACTGGGCGGCAGCCTCACACTGGGCACGCCGCTCGTTGTACGCGGAATCCACCAATCCTCGTCGAGTGGCCGTATCGAGAATCACGACAGCGGTTCCTAGCGGCAGAGGTACGGGCTGCATCTCGAGCGAGCGGCAGTCGATCAGCAGTGCGTGGCCGGCTTTGCCCGCTGCCGAGATCATCTGATCCATAATACCGCAGTTCATGCCCACCCACCCGTTCTCCGCCCGCAGTCCGATCTTAGCCATTGTGGTTGGATCCCAAGCCAGACTCGAAACCTGGACAAAGGCTCGCGCCGCAGCCATCTGCAACGCCGCGGACGAGGAAAGGCCTGAACCGATCGGCACATCACCCGATACGACACCTTCCCATCCATGGAGCGCATAACCCGCTTCCTGCAGGGCCCAGGCAACCCCCTTCACATACTCCCCCCAACCCATCTGCTTCCTCTCAAAATCCCCCAACGAGAACTCGACCGTCAGATCAAGATCGAGGGAATGTGCCCAGACGCGGCCGTCGCTGCGCGGTCGGCCTGCAATCCAGACTGCACGATCGATCGCCATCGGCAGCACGAAACCATCGTTATAGTCGGTATGCTCTCCGATCAGGTTGACGCGCCCTGGCGCACGCACGACGAAATCGGGCAGAGCATTAAAGCGCAGGCTAAATCCCTGGGTGACTTTGTCCTGAATTGACATATTCAATCAGTAAGTGGGTCAGGCCACATCTTTGCCAAGAATCTGATCTCTTCGACCGTCTGGTAGTTGTCGCCTCCCTCGTGATTGTTGTACTGATAGATCCGGATTTCCTTGGGGCCAGCAAAGTGATTGTATGCAGCAAAGACGGTAGAGGGCGGGCAGATCAGATCCATCAAGCCCACCGAGAAGAGCGCCTGGCCATTGCACCGGGCCGCAAAGTTGAGCCCATCAAAGTAGGAGAGCGTGTCAAAGACCGTTTCTATCTTGTCTCGATGCCTCTTGCAGTACTCGACGATCTCGCTGTAGGGCGCAGAATCGGTGATTTCCATGGCCCGGCGGTAATGGCACAAGAAGGGTACATCAGGCATCACGATCGACACGCTAGGCGCCAGCCCTCCGACGGCGACCGTGATGCCACCCCCCTGGCTGCCGCCGGTGATGGCGATACGCTCGGGATCAACGGCAGGAAAGGACTTGGCCGCCTCGACCGCCCGTATGCCGTCGGTAAAGACGCGGCGGTAGTAGTAGGTCTGGGGATCCAGGATACCGCGAGTCATAAAGCCGGGATAGTGGGGATTGGAGCCAGCCGGTTCTGGGTCGGGCGTGTCCCCCTGCCGCCAGGCGCTGCCCTGGCCACGGGTGTCCATCACCAGGTGCGCATAACCCGCGCTGCTGAACACCAGCCAGTCGGTGGGAAAGCCGCGCCCGCCGCCGTAGCCGATGTACTCTACCACGCAGGGCAGCGGCTCCTGGCGCTGACGTGGTAACAACAGCCATCCCTTGATCGGTTGGCCACCGTACCCGTTGAAGGTGACGTCAAAGGTCTCCAATGTGCGCATTCCATAGTCGACCGGCTCGAACGTAGCGTCCAGGGGGAAGCTCCGCGCCTCCGCCAGCGTCTGCTCCCAGAAGCCGTCGAAGTCGGGCGGCTCCTCCCGAGGTGGCACATAGGTTCGCAGCTCCTCCAATGGCATATCAAACAGCATCGCCAGCACCTCCCGAAAGCACTTCTGAAACCCAGTATCTCATTGATAGCTCGGCAGCCAGCCGCCGTGGGCCTCGATCAGATCGTCCACCAGACTGTAGATTTGATCAAGATCCAGTTCGGCCCCCGTGTGCGGATCAAGCATAGCAGCGTGATAGATGGTTTCTCGCCTCTGAGTCAGCGCGGCCTCTACCGTGAGCGCCTGCACGTTGATGTTAGTCTGCATCAGCGCTGCCAGGTGCGGCGGCAGCGCGCCAATGCGGGTGGGCTGTACCCCGTTCTTGTCCACCAGGCAGGGCACCTCCACGATGCAGTCCTGAGGCAGGTTGTCGATCAGACCACGGTTGGGCACATTGCCATAGACGACCCGAGGGTTCCCCGTCTCTATGCTGTGGACTATCAGCGGAGCATACTCGCCACTGAACTGCACACCGAACATCTCTTCGGCAAAATGGGCCGGTATGACGGTGCTCTCAAACGCCTTGCGAGCGACCTCCAGCGCCTCAGGGGGCACCTCTTCGAGGGAAACATCAGGGCTCTCCAACGCCTTCCCAATAACCTCCCATATGGCGATCTGGGCTTCGCAGCGCAGGATGTATTCATCCAATGGAACATTGTAGCGCTCGATCAGATCGGGCCGATCCCGCTTGATGAACCAGGGTGTGTATTCGGCAAAGTGCTCGCTCGACTCAGTGACAAAGTAGCCTAAACGGGTGAACATCTCATAGCGCACCCGGTTCCAGTCGGGCACCCGATCCTCCTCCACCACCTGGCGGATGCGAGGATAGAGATCCTCGGCGTCATCCTCTGTCTTCCGCTCGAAGTGCAGGTAGAAGGCCATGTGGTTGATGCCAGCGCACACATAGTTGATCTCCTCGATGGGCACGCCGATGTCATACGCAAGTTGCGCCGCCGTGCCTTGCACACTGTGGCACAGACCCACCGTGTTGATCTTACTAGCCCGGCTGATGGCCCAGCAGAGGATGGCCATTGGATTGACATAGTTGAGGAAAGTGACGTCGGGGCACAACTCCTCCATATCACGGCACATCTCCAAGAGGACAGGAATGGTGCGCAGGCCGCGCATAATACCGCCAATCCCTAGGGTGTCGCCAATCGTCTGGCGCAGGCCGTACTTCTTGGGAATCTCAAAGTCAACTACCGTTCCAGGCTTGTATCCACCCACCTGGATCATACAAATGGCATAGTTGGCCCCGTCCAGCGATGCCCGGCGGTCAGTAGTGGTCTCAATGATCGGATGGGCGTCCAGGGCCTGCGCTACCTTGTGTGCCACGACTTCCGAGGTGCGCAGTCGCTCCTCGTCGATGTCGTGCAGGCTGATGGTCGCATCGGCCAACTCGGGAAAACTGAGGATATCGACCAGCAGTCGCTTGGCAAAAACGGTACTGCCAGCTCCGATAAAAGTGATCTTGGGCATTAGCCTACCCCCTCCTTTTTGAACCATGGATCATAGTGTTGCTTTAACATAGGACGCACGCCTCTGCGCGTCCTGAGACCAACAGCGGTCTACTTTGGAAACTGGGGCAACCACTCCGCCTGCGCCGCCAACAGCTCGTCCACCATCGTCCGAATCTGGGGCAGGGTGCACACAGCAGCGGTCAGCGGATCCAGCATGACGGCGTGATAGACTGCTTCCACGTCGCCGGTCAGCGCAGCCTCCACGATCAACTCCTGCACGTTGACGTTGGTGCGGTTGAGAGCGGCCAGTTGAGTGGGCAGCGCACCCACCGTCGTGGGCTGGATGCCGTTGCCATCCACCAGACACGGCACCTCCACGCAACACCCCATGGGCAGATTGTCAATCAGGCCCCAGTTGGGCACGTTGCCGTTGATCCGAGCAGGCACGTTCGTCTCCACCGCCTCGATGATGTACGAGCCGTACTCGTGGGTGCGCTGGGCGGGCAGGTCCCTGATCCCCTCCAGCAGTTCCTGGTACTCCTTTTGGGCCTCTGAAAACCGGCTGTGGCAGTAACGCAGATACCCGCCCGTACGGCCAAAGTCAAACCAATGGTCAGCCTCGCTCTTAAAGCGCGGTACCAGACCCTCATTGACCATCTCGGCGTTCTTGCGAAAGTAGGGCGCATACTCGCTGGCGTGACCACTGGACTCGGTGACAAAATAGCCAAAGTATCGCATGAGCTCGATGCGCACCGGTTCCTGGCCATAGATCTCTGGCCGCTCGATAACCTCCCAGATCTGTGGGTAGAGGTCCTCTTTGCCCCGGCGGAAATCCAAGAACCAGGCTTGGTGGTTGATACCGGCGCAGAGGAACACCACCTCGTCATAGGGGACACTAACCCATCCGGCCAGCATCTCGCTGGTCCCCTGCACACTGTGGCACAGGCCCACGTGCGGACGGCCAGTAGCCACGTCGACGGCCCAGCAGTTGGCCGCCATCGGGTTGACATAGTTGATCAGCAGCGCGTCCGGCGCGACCTCGTCCATATCGTTGCACAGGTCGACCAGCACCGGGATGGTGCGCAGAGACCGGAAAACACCGCCTGGTCCCAGGGTATCACCCACGCACTGCTCCACGCCGTAGCGCTGGGGAATCTCGATATCCAACGCATAGGCGTCCAGCCCACCTTGCTGGAAAGTGGTGATCACATAGTCAGCACCCTGCACCGACTCCCGCCGGTCAGTGGTCGCCGTCACCCGGGCCTCGAGCCCGCGCTGATCAATGATCGCCTGAACCAGGTCGCGGGCCTGCTTCAGGCGCTCGGAATCGATGTCCATCAAAGAAATCGTGCTCTCCTGCAGCACTGGTGTGAGCAGGATATCGCTGCACAGATTACGGGTAAAGACGACACTGCCGGCACCTATGAGCGTGATTTTAGCCATTATAGACTCCTCTTCAAATCAGATCAATATTGAAAAACCGCACCCTCTCTATCGGGATCAAAGTCAGTCGGCCATCTGGTAGTATTGTTATACCACGCTCCCTGAAGACGCGCCCCGCTTAGCTGGGTCTCGCACAGATCAGCCCTGCGCAAGTCAGCTCCCTCCAGGATGGCCCCGCGCAGGTCAGCCGCAATCAGCAGGGTTTCGTAAAGGCTAGCTTCGCTCAGATCGGCTCCCCGTAGATCGGCTTCCCGTAGATTGGCCTCGCGCAGACTGGCTCCCACGAGATCGGCACCCGCCAGGTTAGCCCCGCGCAAGTTGGCCACGCTCAGATCGGCCTCAAACAGACTGGCCACGCTCAGATCGGCCCCTTCCAGATCAGCCCGGCGTAGGTCAGCCCGGCCGAGATTGGCTCGATGTATGTTGGCGTCCAGAAGCTTGGCCTCGATGAGCGTGGCCTGTCGCAGGTCAGCCCGGCGCAGGTCAGCGCCATTTAGCTTGGCTCGGATCAACCGAGCGCCCCGCAGTTCCGCCCTGCTCAGAATAGCGCCGCTGAAATCGACCCGGTTCAGGTCAGCCCCGCTCAAGTTGGCCTGGCTCAAATCGATCTCGCTGCAATTCGGAGGGCATCCCTCAGGTAAGCGCTGCTGGACAAAGACAGAACAAGTCGTCTTGCCCCGATTGTCGGAAGTGCAGACAAAATCGAGCGAGCTCAGGCGGCCCAAAACATAGCCCACCGCGGCCACGATGGCGAGGGCGGCCAGGAGGGCCAATGCAGCGAGAGTGCGCCTCCTGCACCCCGATCGATCCCTGACATACTCCCAACTGAAACGGGGGTCGGCGATCGAGCGATAGAGTTCAGCCTTCTGTTGCTCGGTCTGTTCCTCTTCCCAACTGCGCCCCTCGCTCACCGTTTCACCTCTCTCGCATTCATCATGGGTTCAAGAGTCGGACATGCTACCCGCGCGCACTCCCCAAGCCCTCACAAAGTCAGAGCCCGCCGAAGCGGGCTGTCTGAGAACGACTCATCATTCCTTGCTCATAGTACTTGTTCAGAAACAACTTTGTGCTTTCGTGACGGCTTTTTGCTTGGATCGGTGTATCAAAACACGACGTTATTGATGAACAAGTGCAAGTGCATAGCCAGGCGACTTGGTGTCGTGGGGCTCAACCTCCGATAGAGATCCGTTCCGCCCACCTACCTACCACAGGCAGGGGCTTTGCCCGCGCCGCCAGAGCATTGATCATCCCCACAATCCAGACCGCTGCCAAAAACAGATAGGTGAGCAGGACCAGCGCAAACAATGAGGCGGCCAGGACGGAACCCACCAAGGGTATCCAGACCAGGATCCAGGCAGCGACCGCCCAAGCCGCCGGCGCGACCACAGCAGCGATGGTGAGCATCATCGCCTGCTTGGCATGGTAAAGGACGAACTCATCCCTCCTCTCGAAGAGAAGCCCGTACAACCAGCCCAAGACAGGCACTAGATAGGCAAGAAAGGCAAAATGTCGTTTCGGTGCGTCCACGTTCAGCCCCCAATTCCATGCAAATGTAGCTCAGCCGCAAAGTGACAACTGGCGTAGTGGTCAGGCTCGATCTCGACCAGTTCCGGCTCCTCCTGGCTGCACACGTCCTTGGCGTAGCGGCACCGGGGATGGAACACACAGCCAGGCGGTGGGTTCGCCGGGCTGGGCACGTCTCCCTCTAGGATAATCCGATCCAGGCGGATGTCCGGATCGGCCGACGGGACGGCGGAGATCAAGGCTTCGGCATACGGGTGCAGCGGGTGCCTCAGCAACTCTTCCGTACTCGTCATCTCGACGAGCTTGCCGACGTACATCACGGCGATGCGGTCGGACACGTGCTCCACCACCGACAGGTCGTGGGCGACGAAAAGCAGGGTCAGCCCCAGGCCCGCCTGTAGCTCCTGCAGGAGGTTCAACACCTGGGCCTGGATCGACACGTCCAGGGCGGACACCGGCTCGTCGGCGATGATCAAGCGCGGGCTGAGGGAGAGGGTGCGCGCCAGGCCGATCCGCTGCCGCTGCCCGCCAGAGAACTCGTGAGGGTAGCGACGCATGTAACCCGGATCGAGCCCTACCGCTTTCATCAGATCTCCCACCCGATCCTCCATCTCTTTCCCCTTGGCCACGTTGTGAATGACGAGCGGCTCGCCGATGATGTCCTTAACCGTAAGCCTCGGGTTGAGGGAGCTGTAGGGATCCTGAAAGATCATGCGCATCTCCCGGCGCAGCGGCTTCATCACTTTCTGACTGATGCGGGATATTTCCATCCGCTCGCCACTTTGCTTCCGGTACCAGATCTCCCCAGCCGTGGGATCGTAGAGGCGGAGGATGGCTCGTCCCGCCGTGGTTTTCCCGCAGCCGCTTTCCCCCACCAGTCCCAGGACCTCGTTCTCACGGATGAAGAAACTCACCCCGTCCACGGCCTTGACGTTGCCAACCACCCGCTGAAAAAACCCGCTGCGGATCGGGAAATATTGCTTGAGACCTTTTACTTCAAGGATCTTGTTGTCCTTAGCTTCCATTTGTTGTCCTCTTTGTAACTGCTCCGAAAACGACTCGAGCAATTTCGGGAGTCCTCAACAAGTTGAGGGTCTTCGTGTTTCGTGGTGCCTCCATAGGCGTGATTAAACATTCGCAAGGGTCCTAGCGGGCTTTCACCTCGATGGTCTCCTCCCACATCACGATGTCCGGATCATCCCACCTTTTCCACTCCATCAACTGCTGGAAGGCCCTGCGGAAGATGAGGCGCGCTTCGACGGTGATGGACCCGTCGGCTGGTGCGGCAAAAACGTACTGGCTGACGTCTGTGGCAAAGGCCGCGAGGCGCGTATCCTCCACCAGACTAATGTCCCGCCAGTAGGCACCCGTCGGCGATTCCCCTGTCCACTCATCCCGCAGAATCTTGGCATAGGTTCGTCCTGACTGCCCGGCGTAATCGCCGGTCCAATCGGGTAGCACCGGGCCTTCCTGCAGCGGTAGCGGCTTGCCGTTGACATCGGTGGCCTGCACCACCAGGATCATGTGGCGCAGCGGCACGCCGGTCGGCACGTGGTGACCGGTCTTGTCATTGGTGATGCTGACCCCCACCAGCACTTTTTCCCCCGCCAATTGGGCGGTAGTGGTCATCGTGACCGAGTTCTGCAACAACGCCTCGTCCTTCGCCCCTGGCATCAGATGGTTGTGAATGGGATGGCGCGGCCGCAGCCCACCCTGCTCCGGATAGCAGAAATAGTCGTAATCCATCACGGGCATGTGGCAGTCCTGGCAGGTCTGGCCCGTCTCCGGGTCGCTGTAAGGGCTCTCCAGCCACTCGCCGTAGGAGTTGTAGATCACGACTCCTCCGGCGACCTCGCCCGATCCCACGACACCCCCAAAGACGCCATAGTGGCACGGGGCGCAGAAGGCGCTCTCCTCCTCCAGCGGCAGGTAGGTCACCCGCCGGGTCACGTCGTCAAAAGTGCCGAAGAAGAGCTCGTGCCCTTCCTCGGGGCGGTACAATTGCATCGACGAGATGCCTGGCCTATCGGCGTAGGGCAAGTCCGTATGTGGGTCTAGGATCACCTCCCCGATCTTGTGGCAGAAATCGCAGCCCACGCCGTCGGCGGCGTCGCCGGTCAGGTTGGTGGGACTGACACCGTATTCGTCTGAGGGCAAAGCGATCGGGTCTGGAACAGATGGTGACCGCTGGCCCGTCAGCTCGGTATGGCAACCTGACCACGCGCACGTATCGTCCGGATCTATCTTGGCGGCCAGAGGCGTGTGGCAGGCGGCGCAGTTCCCTGTCCTGTTGGGGAAATCAAGCTTGTAGCCAGGACCGTAGTACGGTTCAACAATATCAACTGACCGAGCGACCTTGCCCGTGTACTTTGTGCGAGGACTCTGATTGCCATGCACGTCGGTGCCCTCATACATGGTCAAAAAGCGGGGATTGACGGCCGATTGGCTGTGCGCATCAGCCTGCCACTCCTCGTAGGAATGGTGGCAGGGCGCGCAACTGGCGGAGCCTTCGATACCCCCAAATTCGAACCAGTCGTAATCAAGGTTGTCGGTGGTGTAATGAGGCTTGAGCATAATGGTGACGGGCACCAGGCCGGCGATGGCCGTAGCCCCCCCGACGTAGTAACCCGCGGCCCAGGCGGTCACCGAGATCGGCTCGGTCATCTTCAGATCGGTCAGGGTAAAAGACCCGTCGTCGGCCGTGGCCGTCTCATACTCGGTGAGTCGCACCCGTACAGTGGCTCCCCCCACCGGTCCCTCGGCGTCCTGCACCACACCGGCGATCACCCCAGGCGGCAACACAGGCTCCGGCATGGGTGTCGCAGTAGGAGGCGCTGCGGTCGGCTCTGGCACGGCCGTCGTTGGCTCCGGCGTAGGTGTGACAGGCTCCAGCTTAGGCGCTGCGGTCGGGGAAACGGTGCCCCCCCCAGACTGCGCCGGAGCGGAGTTCTGGCTGCCGGACGTCGCCGCAGGAGACGAGCACCCCATCACAACCAAACTCACAAGCAACCCAACAACCCAAATCCTTTTCATAATACCGCCTTCTCACGCATCACACATTACGTTTCACGCCTTCCTACCGCACCACGCTGTACGGATCAGCCGCGTCCCGCAGCCCGTCGCCCAGGAAGTTAAACCCCAGCACCGCGATGATGATAAAGATCACCGGGGTCATGATCCAGGGATGCGAACCGAGCGTCTGCAGGTTCTGCGCGTCGTGCATGAGCAGCCCCCAACTGGTCAGGGGCTCCATGATGCCGAGGCCCAGGAAGCTGAGAAAGGCCTCCGCCAGGATGATCTGCGGGATCATCAGGGTCAGAACGACGATGATGTGGCTCAGCGAGTTGGGGTAGAGGTGGCGGAAGATGATCCGCGTATGGGAGGCCCCCATCTCCCTGGCCGCCAGGATAAAGTCGGTCTCGCGGAAGGACATGACCTTGCCGCGCACCTCCCGGGCCAACACGGGCCACGATAGCAGCGCAAAGATGATGGACATCATGATAAAGATAGAGAGCGGGGCCCAGGTGGGTGGGATGACGGCCGAGAGGGCCATCCACATCGGCAACTGGGGGAAGGAATTGACGAACTCGACGAACCGCTGCAACAGCGTGTCGATCGCCCCGCCATAATACCCCGAGACGACGCCCAGGACGGAGCCTGCGGCGACGCTGATAAAGGTGCCGAACAGGCTCATAGACAACGATATACGTCCGGCGCGGCAGGCCCGGCTCCACAGGTCCCGCCCGAATTTCTCGGTCCCGAGGAGATAGATGGTGCCCCCCTCCTCGTTGCCAAAAAGGTGATAGCGGGTCGGTATCAGGCCCAACACCCTCCATTCCCAGCCCTGGACGAAGAACTTGAGATGATAACGCTGGCTGGTGTCCTCGCTCCACATCGGCGCGAAGGTGACGGGGTCGAGTTCAATCACCTGGAGATAGGTGAAGGGCCGCAAATGGAGCTTGCCGTCAGCATCGATAAGGTGGAGGCGCTGTGGCGGGGTGAAACTGGCAGCCATGTTGAGCTCCAGCGGATCTGTCGGGGAGAAGAAATCCGAAAAGATCGCCAAGATGGCAAGGGCCAGGACCATCAGGCCGCCGATGATGGCCGGTTTGCTCTTTTGGAACCGCTGCCAGACTAGCTGAAAGTAACTCTCGTGCTGTTCTTCTCCCTCTCCAAAAACGGCAGCAGGCGTGGATTGTGTGATCTTGTCCGTTTGACTCATTCCTCAACTCCATTCTCTGGATGTCGCTGGTCGGCGAATGGAAGCCATCAGCGATCCCCAATCCCTAGTACCCAATCCCCGATACCCACCTAAGTGTAACGGATGCGCGGGTCGAGGACCGCCAGGAATACGTCCGCCAGCAGATTGCCCACGACCAACATCACGCCGTACATCAGCAGGATACTGCCCGTGATGTAGATATCCTGGTTGACGAGGGAAGTATAGTACATAGGGCTGATCGTGGGTATGCTCATGACGATCGCCACCTCGAGCTCCCCCTGCACCATGTAAGGCAGCACCATGCCCTGGTACATGATGATCGGATGCAGGGCGTTGGGCACGGCGTGTTTGACCATCACCTTGCGCTCGGTCAAGCCCTTGGAGCGGGCGGTGGTCACGTACTGGGCGTTCAGCACGTCCAGCAGGTTGCCCCGCATGACGCGCATGTTCCTGGCCACCCCGCCCAGGCCGGCGATAAAGACCACCGGCCAGATGTGCTTGATAAAATCGACCAGCTTGGGCCAGGACCAGGGGGCGAGCGCATATTGCGGGGAGAAGAAGGAGCTGACATGCTGCTGCCCAAACGTAAAGACCAGCAGGTAGATGATGACCAGGGCGATCCAGAAGCGGGGCACCGAGGTGAAGATAAAGGCGAAGAGCGCTGCCAGGTTGTCGCTCAGGCTGTACTGGCGGGGGGCTATAAAGATGCCTACGGCGACGCCGACCAGGGTCGAGATGGCGTGGGCCAGCAGGGCCAGCAGGATCGTGCGGGGCAGACGCTCGGCGATCAGTTCCCCCACGTCCCTGCCGTACGCCATAGAGTAACCGAAACTGCCCTCGGTCACGATGCCCTTGACCCAGTTAAAGTACTGGATGGGCATGGACTTGTCCAGGCCGTATCTTTCTCTGAACACATCCGCAGCCGCCTCTGCCTCGGTCGCCGACATGCCGGCCTGGTTGATCAGGCGCTGCTTGTACACCTGGGCAAAGTCTCCCGGCGGCAATTGGATGACGATGAACGATACCAGGCTGATCCCAATCAGCACCACGACCGCCATCAGCAGTCTGCGCAAGATATAGTTGATCATAGGCCGAACCCTCGTCTAAACAAGACCTAGATGAGACCTCCGGGGCCACGGACCGTCGAGGTCCGAGCAGACCCCGGAGGCCTCCGTATCACTTGAGTGAGTGAGTAGGAGGAGAGGCTTCCTCTCCTCCTACTGCTTGCCGGTCAAACCCGTGCTACTCGCTGTAGATCGGGACTTGGTTAGGCCGGATCTGCTGCAACTGATTCTCAGGCGCCGTCCAGAACTGCTCGGGGCTGACGTTGGCCCAGGTCCAGTGATAGAAGAACGGCGTCGAGCCAGCGGGAATGTTGTTGAAGCGCTTGGCCAGGGCCAGCCCGTAGCTGCCGAGGATGACGCCGATGTCGTAGACGTTCTCGGTGAAGATGCGGTTGTATTCGAACATCAGCTCGTTGCGCTTCTCGGCATCCGGCTCCAGCCTGAACTCTTCGACGATGCGCACCAGCTCTTCCTCGAAAGGCTGAAGTTCTCGCGGCTCCTCCCCCTCGCGGTGCCAGCTCGGGCTTTCCTTCCTGATTGGCGCTAGTTCTGTGGCATACGTAAAGGGCACGGCGAACGGCTGACCGCCCCGGTTCACGTTCCACTCCCACGTGCCGGCCTCCTCGTTGTCGCCAACGGTGGTGGGCTCAAGCGGGCGGAAGTTGACCTGAATACCCACGGCACCCATCAATGGCACCAGCGCCTCTGCGGTAGTGACCGACTCCGCCTGGTCACTGTTGGCGGTCAGGGCGATCACCAGGTCCTCGCCGGCCAGCGGGCCCTCGGTCCAGTTCAGGACGCCGTTGCCGTCGGTATCCTCAAAGCCCAGTTCGGCCAGCAGCTTGCTGGCGGTGTCCGGGCTGTAGGGGTAGAAGACGACGGAGGCGCGGTCGTACTCGGCCGCGCCGGGGTAGAGGCCGCCCGGCCAGCCGCGCAGGAAGGGGCCGCGTATGATCGCCTGGGCGATGCCATCCCGGTCGATCGCCTGGCTGACGGCCCGGCGGAAGGTGACGTTGCGGAACAACTTGCGCAGCTCGGCGTCCCGCTCGTTCTCCACGCCCAGGTTAGCGGATTGATTCATGTGCAGCGAGAAGGTGAGCATCTCGGGGCCCCACGTGACAAAGAAGTGGGCATCCGGTTCGGCAGCCCGTTTCAGCGTCTCGTTGAAGGTGCTGGGGTTCTCCAGGTTGCTGTGGTCGCCCGTGCCCGCCAGCGTGCTCAGCGTGCGGCCCACGCCAGTGGCCCCCTTCTCGAACACCACCTCGTCCAGGTACGGGAGCTGGTTCCCCGCCTCATCTACCTTCCAGTAGTAGGGGTTGCGGCGCAGGACCATGAGCTCGTCGGTCTTGTACTCGACCGCGATCCAGGGGCCCATGCCGACGTTGGGCAGCTTGTCCGCCGGCCAGGCCTTCTCAAAGGTAGTGTAGTCGTTGTCCGAAAAGGCCGGATGCAAGGGCTCCCAGATGTGCTGCGGCCACACCGCAAAGTTGTACTCGGTCATGTTGAACAGCATCTGGACGGGGAAGGGCACCGGGAAGGTCCACTTGATGGTATAGTCGTCCACCTTCTCCAGGGTGACGTCCTCGCCGCCGATCTGCCAGGTGGTGCGGGAGGTGGCAGAGTTGACATTGGGGTCCAGGATTAAGTGCTCCCAGGTGAACATGACGTCGTCGGCGCTAAAGGGCGCGCCGTCGGACCACTTGGCCCCCTCGATCAGGTGCATGGTCAGCTCGGTGCCATCGTCCGACCACTCCCAGCTCTTGGCCAGGTTTGGCCACGGCTCAACCTTCTTGGCCCGGAATAGAGGGCCGACTACGAGCAGCGCCTCCTCGTAGATGATGTTGATGCCGAACCAGCCCTGCGTCTGGCCGGCGCCTAGGTTCCAGCCCTCGGTGGGGCAGGCGGAAAAGTCGCGCCACACGTCGCCGTACTGCCCGATCCCGGTCGACATGCCGGACAGCAGCATGACCTGCGGCTGATCGGGCAACCGCTCCTCGACCGGCGGCAACGTCCCGTTGGCCACCAGGGCATCCATCCAGTCGGGCTGGTTGTACTCGGGCAGCGCCTCGTAGGCCATAACCTCGTCTACGTCGAAGCGCACGGCCTCAGGGCCGGTGCCTATAGGTACGCCCTCGGGATAGGGGATCGCTCCCACGACCTCGACCAGCTTCTCGACCTCGACCGGGACCTCCACCGGGACCTCGACCTCGACCGGGACCTCGACCTCTTGCACGACCTCGACGGTCTCCCGGACCACGACGGTCTCGACGATCGTCTCGGGTTGGCACTGGGTCACCATGAGCGACAGGAGCGCCAGTATGGAGAACATTGCAAATCTGACTCGTTTGGAAAGCATTTTATCTCCTCCAGTTCTTCTTACTTACTAGTTGATCACTTGGAACACAGATCGCTCCGCAAACCATGAACACAACCCCCTGGCTATCCCGTCTCATCACCTCCTTTCCCAAAACAAAGGACCCGCCCGGCGAGCCTGCCACGACCAATGAGTATCATCTTAGTCACAGAGGATGTAGGTCGGATTGCGTGCAACATCCGGTTGCCCATCGACCCATTCTCGCCGCTACTATGAGAAGACACATCAACGGCCCTCAGTCCTCCCTCTCGAACATGCCGTTACTTTGGAAATGGAGGGAACCTCACTAAATATGGCAAGCCACCTGATGGCCCGGCCCCACTTCCTGAAGTGCGGGTTCCTGCTCCGCGCATACGCGCTTGGCGCTTGAGCACCTTGGCGCAAACGCACAGCCTGGAATGATCTCAGTGGGCGTGGGCACCATTCCCTCAATGGGCACGAGCACCTTTTCTCCCTTTCTCCCAAACACCGGCACCGAGTTCAAAAGCCCCACCGTATAGGGATGAAGAGGATTGTGAAACACCGTGTGCACATCAGCATACTCGACGATCTTGCCCAGGTACATCACTCCCACGTAATCGGCCATCTGCGAGACCACACCCAGGTTATGGGTGATCAGAACGATCGAGGAGTCAAAGTCACCCTGCAGTTCGCGCATCAGATCCAAAATCTGGGCCTGGACCGTCACGTCGAGCGCCGTGGTGGGCTCATCAGCGATCAGGATCGCGGGATTGCAGGATAGGGCCATGGCGATCATCACCCGCTGCCGCATGCCGCCGCTCAGTTGATGCGGATACTCGTTCAGCCGCTGCTCGGGATCGCCGATGCGGACCTTGGTGAGCATCTCCAGCGCGCGGTCCAGCGCCTCCTTGTGGCTGGCTCCCTGGTGCAACTGCACCGACTCCGCGATCTGCCCCCCCACGGTGTAGAGCGGGTTCAGCGAGGTCATCGGCTCCTGAAAGACCATCGCGATCTTCCCGCCACGGATGCTCCGCATCTCCGGACCGCGAGGGTCCAGGGTGGCAATATCCACACCGCCGCCATTATGTCGAAATAGAATCTCGCCCTCGACGATCTTGCCCGGTGGGGATTGAATGAGTCGCATCACCGACATAGCAGTGACGCTCTTGCCGCAACCGCTCTCACCGACCAGGCCCAACGTAGTATTGCGGTCCAGGTCTAGATCGACTCCGTCCACGGCCCTTACCGTGCCGTTGTCGAGAAAGAAGTAGGTCTTTAGGTTTCTGATCTCTAGAATCGAATTCGAGCTCGAGTGGCTCACTCCTGTCATCGCCATCATACCCCCTAAGAGTGCAAAGCTCAGTCTATTGCGCAGCCAGTGACCCGCCCTGAGCGCCACACGATTGGCGGACAACCAGCCGAGTGTCCAGGCGATTTGAATCCGGCGAGATCGGCTGGCCGTTGATCAGCTCGATCAATAGTCGGATTCCCGTTTGCCCCAACTCGTAGAACGGATGATGAACAGTCGTCAGCGGTGGACAGAAATACCGTGCAGACGGGATATCGTCAAAGCCGACGACGGCAATGTCCTGGGGAATCTCCAGTCCCCGCTCGCGCAGCGCCTGCAACGTGCCCATTGCCATCCGATCGTTCTGGACGAAAAGGGCAGTAAAACCCACCCCACGATCGAGCAGTTCCAACGTCGTGCGGTAGCCGCTGGCGCTGGACCAGTCCCCGGCTGCCACCCAAGAGTCTTCCGGTTGAACGCCAGCGTCCTGCAGAGCCTCGGTGTAGCCCAGACGGCGCTCCTGGCTCTCGTACATCGCCGCCGGACCGGTGATGTGAGCGATACGACGGTGTCCCAGCCCCAAGAGATGCTCCACCGCTTGATGCGCACCTTGATAGTTTGTGATGCCGATCGTCACGACATCTCTACGGCTCGGGGCGTAGCCGATAGTCACGATAAGTAAGTCGCGTGGGACGTCCTCAAGGATCGTATAGCTGTCGCAGCCACCACCATGGTAGACAACGAAGAGACCTTCGATTCGATGCTGGCTCAGGAGCGGGGAGTGAAGAGGCTCACCAACGGAGCTATGCTCAGCGCCGCTTACAAAGATCATGTACCCCTGCTCGCGCGCTTCAGCCTCCGCCCCCTCGATGATACGGGCGTGGGTATAATCGCTGAGGTCGGCGGCGACTATGCCAAGCACATAAGTCCGTCGGGACGCCAGGCTACGAGCCGTAGCATTCGGCCGGTAATCGAGTTCCTCGATCGCCGCCAACACACGCGTGCGCGTCTCCTCGGCGACCAGGTCCTTGTCGTTTAGGACACGCGAAACTGTCTGGCGTGAGACACCCGCCAGGGCAGCGACGTCTTCTATGGTGGCCCGCTTGCGCTTCACGAGCACTCCCGGATTCCGAACCAGAACGTGGTTGGATAATGCCTAAACCATACTGAAGTGGGTATCCACACGCGCACCACAAGAAATGTGAGCGTTCACTGTGAACGTTCATATTATAATGGAGAAGGGAAGTTTTGTCAAGAGGGCAAACCTTAAAAACAGACGCTGGACGGAGAACGAACGCAGGTGCGGAACCTTCACCCTAGCAACCACTCCCAGAACGTACTAAAGGCGGCAGTTCTTTACGCGGTGAGAGATAGGGCATCATCCGCTCGAACGGCACGCCGATGAGCATCCCAGAGATCAGGGTTTTGAGAAAACCCGGTTACCTACCTATAGGTCGGCAACCAATCGCCGTGAGCCTCGATGAGATCATCCACCAGGCTGTAGATTTGATCCAGATCCAGTTCGGCCCCCGTGTGAGGATCCAGCATGGCGGCGTGATAGATGGTTTCTCGCCTCCGGGTCAGCGCAGCCTCTACCGTGAGCGCCTGGACGTTGATGTTAGTCCGCATCAGCGCTGCCAGGTGCGGCGGCAGCGCGCCGACGCGGGTGGGCTGCACGCCGTTCTTGTCCACCAGGCAGGGCACCTCCACAATACAATCCTGCGGCAAGTTGTCGATCAGACCACAGTTGGGCACATTGCCATACACCACCCGTGGGACGCCTGTCTCAAGGCTGTGGATGATGTATGAGCCGTACTCGTGGGTACGCTCGACGGCTAGGGTTGTTTCCGGGTCCTCCAGGACCTCCCGGAGCGCCTCCCAGGCAGCGATCTGCGCCTCACAGCGCCGCGGATATTCGTCCAGTGGGATGTTAAGACGCTCGATCAGGTCCGTTCGATCCCGCTTGATGAACCAGGGCACATACTCGGCAAAGTGCTCGCTCGACTCTGTGACAAAGTAGCCCAACCGGCTGAGCATCTCGTAGCGCACCCGGTTCCAGCTCGGCACCCGGCCCTCCTCCACGACCTGGCGGATGCGCGGATACAGATCCTCGGCGCCATCCGCCGTCTTGCGCTCAAAACGCAGGTAGAAGGCCATGTGGTTGATGCCAGCGCAGACGTAGTTGACCTCTTCAATCGGCACACCGATGGTACGGGCAAGATCCTCTGCTGTGAGGAATACGCTGTGACACAACCCCACCGTCTTGATATTGCTGGCCCGGCTGATGGCGCAGCAGAGAATGGCCATCGGATTGGCATAGTTGAGGAAGGTGACGTCGGGGCACAGCTCCTCCATATCGCGGCACACCTCCAGGAGGACAGGGATGGTGCGCAAGCCGCGCATGATACCCCCAACGCCCAGCGTGTCACCGATGGTCTGGCGCAGGCCGTACTTTTTGGGCACCTCAAAGTCGATCGCCGTGGCAGGTTCGTAGCCCCCCACCTGGACCATGCAGATGGCATAGTCCGCGCCATCCAGGGCCACCCGACGATCGGTAGTGGCCTCGATGGTGGGATGTGCGCCCAGTGCCTGTGCCACCTTCTGAGCTACGATCTCCGACGTGTACAGGCGATCCTCATCGATGTCGTGCAAGCTGATGGTGGACTCGGACAGCTCGGGAAAACTGAGAATGTCTCCCAAGAGATCCTTGGCAAAGACCGTACTGCCCGCTCCGATGAAAGTGATCTTGGGCATAAACTACCGGACTCCTTTCTGATCTGACCTAGAGCGCGATCTCCCGCCCTTCTGCTGCGGACCTGTAGATCGCCTCGATGATCCGCAGTATCCGCAAGCCCTCCTCCGCCGTCGGCGAGACGGCCTGGCCCTGGCGGATCGCCCGGACAAACTCGCTGTTGACGCTTTTTTCGTATGCCCCCGTAATCTGCGGTCGAATCTCGACCCGGGCGCCGTGAACGTCGGTGTAGAGGCATAACGTGTCCTCCAGGGTGTAGTTGAGGACATCCATCTCCGCGCCCCCTTCATCGCCCCACAGATGGACAAAGAAGCGATCGCCCTTTCTGGTGTACCCCGCCCAGCTCACCTCTAGGATCATGGTGGCGCCGGTCTCGAGGCGCAGGAAGGCCATAACGAGGTCCTCCACGTCGAAGGAGGTACTCTCCCCCTCGTGGCGATGCACAGGTTGTTGACCGGGGAAAAACCCGCGCCCCTGAGGGCCCAGAGCCGCATACGTGGTTGCACTGACGCTCTCGACGCGTGGGTTGCCTATCATCCACAATCCCAGGTCGAGCATATGAACCCCCAGGTCAATCAGGCAGCCGCCGCCTGACTGGGCTTTATCGAAGAACCAGCCACGAGCACCACCGCCGGGAATGCCCTGATCGCGCAGCCATCCTGTCCGAACAAAGTAGATCTGGCCCAGGTTCCCGGCCTCGACGTGACGCTTCAGGAGATGGCTGTCCTTTCGATAACGGCGGTTGAATACCGTCATCAACACGCGATCTGTGTGGGCTGCAGCTTCTATCATGGCCTCTCCCTCGGCGATGCTTGCGGCCAGAGGCTTTTCAACCAACACGTGTTTCCCGGCCTCCAGCGCAGCGATCGTCATCTGAGCGTGCAGATGATTGGGCGCACAGATGCTCACCCCGTCGATATCTGGCTGAGCCAGGAGATCGGTGTAATCACGATAGATGCGCGGGATATTGTACTCCGCAGCCACCTCACGACAGCGATCCTCCTCCAGCCCAGCCATGGCTACCAATTCTACGTCGGCCAGAGTAACGTACTCGCGGGCGTGAAATCGACCGGCGCCACATCCAATGATACCGATACGAACCAGGTCGCTCATACAAGTTCCTCCTTCAGACTATTCTCTCCAAGATAATGGCTGTTCACAACGCTTCTCCTCTACAAGATGATCGCCTGTCCGCTGGCGGCGGACTCGTAAGCGGCAAATACCAGACGGACGGTTCTCAGGTTATCCTCACCCGTGGTCTCCGCCGAGCCTTCCCCTCTGAGGGCCTGCAGCAGATTGGCATTGCACGCCACGATGCTGGAATGGACGACGTCGTGGGCTGGATCGGCCCACGCGTAACGAGGCGATGGGCAGCGCCTGGCAAGTGTGCCATCCTCCGTCGTCACGCGAATCCAGAAATCGGGCCCCAACTCCAGCGAACCCATCTCGCCTTCGACAAAAATGTAGGTCTCAGGGAAGCGCTCATGCTCGGTGCGGCTGGCGTAGCTGATCTCACACACCACGGTGATTCCATCGCCCATTTTCATCATCACCGTCGCTACATCCTCACCCATGATGTCGCGATGCACGCGATGGGTCTGGCAGTACACGCTCTCGGCCTCTCCAAACAAGAAACGAGCGACGTCCAGGATGTGGCTTCCCATGTCGGTCAGGATGAACTGCTCTAGCTCCTTGAGGAAAGGCTGATTGTCAAAGACTGGGAAACTGGAGCAATAGTGAATGCGGGCGCGGAATGGGATGCCGATCTGCCCTCCATCCAAGACCTGCTTAACTTGCCGGATTGGGGTCTGCCAGCGCCAGTTCTCGTGAACAAAGAACAGCACCCCTGCCTCGCGGCATGTGCGCACCATAGCATCCGCCTCATCCAGTGACGTCGCTATCGGCTTTTGGCAGATCACGAGCAGCCTGTGCGCCGCTGCCAAATGGACGAAGCGGCTGTGAGTCTTCACATTGGTGATGACGTCGACAAAGTCCAATCGCTCGTGACGGAGCATCTCTTCCGCGTCATCGTACACCCCCGCTACACCGAACTCCTGAGCCAAGGCCTCAGCCTTTGGCCGGGTGCGGTTATAGAGCGCCACGCACTCCACGCCATCCAACTCCTGCCATCCGGCGAGTTGAAAACGCGCCCAGAAGCCAGCCCCCAATATCGCGAAACGCAGGTCTGTCATCATCCACCCCCAGCAGTCACGAACTCAATCGGTATCTGTCCCACGCCAAGTATCCATCCGCGCCACGGCGTATGGAAGCAGATCGAGTGCCAGTGTTCCTCCAACAGTCTCCAACGGCTCAGTCCTGCCAGCGCGGAAGCGCTCCGGTGACTGCATGGCCTCTTCCACGTTCGTCTCATCTAGGAGATGCAGCCGCCCCCGCTGATCCAAGCCTCGGACCGAGACCGTCTGCGTCTTGGGGCTCAGATTGGCCAGGATCAGCCGCATCTCGCCATCCTTGCGCAAAGCGAGGCCATCCACCCTCAGGGTATCGCTCGACGCCGTCGGCACCACCTCTCCCCCGGCGAACTCCCCTACGTCAGACAGGACGTGGTAGAGAGGGAACACGGAGCCTGGCGACGAACGAAATTTGTCCGGCAGCGGCGACCCCGCTTCCGTCTCCATCACACCCCGCCAGCCGCTCGTCTCATAGTAGGTGACGCTGTAGACACCGCTCTCGGAAACATACTTGAGGCTTCCCGTCGTCCAGGCCACGCCAAACAGCGACATCTGCCGCACGTCGACCTGTGGGGGTAGCTCACCTGCCATCGGGTCAATAGCAGGGCCGGTCGCGCTGGGACTAAAGCGCGGTCTCAACGTAATCGGACTGATGGCCACCGGCAGCCCACCCACGAACAAACGAGCACTGTCAACTGTCACCCCTTGCGTCTCCAGAGTTTCGACCAACGAGGTGTTGTCGAACGCGTGGACCTGTGGGTTGATAGAGTAGCTCACCAAGTCGAGCACCCCCACTGGCGGGCGACCGCGATTCAACTCGGTGAAATAGGCGTCGGTGCCAGCCCCGAATTTGGCCTCAGGAGCATAACCGGCCAGGTATTGGCGGGCCAGCCTGACCCATTTCTCCGTCGTGGACTCCTCTGCCACGTGAAAGACGAGCCACGTGCAGACAGCCGGCTTGCCCTGCTCCAGCAGGGCTGCCAAACCGCCCAGTTCCTCGACAGCAGAGTCGCCGAGGTGAAGGGCAACCTGGAGTGGTACATTTAACGCCCTGGCTTCGGCGGCAGCCTGGCGCAGCACCGATCCACAACCCGGCTGGGACAGCGTCAGATCGACGCGCAGGTGTGACAGGCTCAGGGCCTTGAGGCGGGTCAACTCCCTCTCAGTGAGGGGCTGACCGTGGCTGGCTACGCCCAGGCCGATACGCGGCACCGAACCACCAGGCCGTCCTCCGATCGAGAATATGATACCTGCGTCACGCGGTTCGGCTCGCACCTCGGGGATGCCTCTCCTGGATTTGGAGACGAGGGTCAGCGTGACCGATTGGGAGATCCTCGCCCCCTCTCTGACCTCCACTGGGAAGGGAAGAGCGAGAGGTGTGTTGTAGGTTTTGTAGGAGCCATCCGTCCAGTTACGTTGGTCCTCCATCTCAAAGACGTCGCCAGCGAACCGCACCTCGGCCCAGAAATCTGGAGAGACCCGATGCGAGATCGCCCGTATGTCTTTGAACGGTTGATGCGGGGATATGGTCCTGGGGAACTCGCCTTCCTCAATACTCCCATCCACTTTCTGGATGGTACAGGGCTGTCCCGCGCATTCCCGCATTGGATGGAGCACACAGAATCCAATACGGTTGCGCAGGAAGGTTGAGCGAGCCACCCCCTCCATCGCGAAGGTGATTTTCCCCCTATCATCGCCCTCGATCGTCCCGTGCCAGAAGAAATCGATATCTCCCTGCTTGTTCTCTACATCATAGGTAATGTGGAACGAGTCTCTGGCAACGTCCATCTCGACACTAGATAGAACCGGCGACACCGTTCCCCAATTGTGATCTCGCACAGCGACATAGACCCGGCGCAGGATCTCCTGGTCGCCCAGTTTGACATATCGCAGATCGCCCGCTTCGTAGATCATGGTCAAGGGACCGGCACGCAGTTCGATCTGCTCTGGCAGCGGTTCCTCCCTCCCATAATACAGGACGTTGCGGGCCAGCGTATGCTTTGTCCTCGGTCTCTGCTCACCCATCGCTGTTCAGGTCAATCTTGTCTGGAATCAACGTGCGTAGATAGTCGATACTGGCGGCAGCCCACTCAGCCTCCTTGGCAATCGTGGCAGAGAGTGTCTCACCAGGTGGTGTCCAAAGCTCCAGGATCGCATTGGGATCGCGGGCCTGATCGCGCAATCTCTCGAGCAGCCAGGGTACATTCAGCTTTCCCTGGCCCGCTGGCCGGCCCTCAATGGTGAAACCCATCATATGGCTGGCTCTAAAGATGGTGAAATCCTTGACGTGCAGGTTGACCGTCAGAGGTCCGAGGATATCTAGCACTGCTTCGGGGCCTTCCAGGGCTCCGAACGAGTTGACAGTGTCAAGACAGATGCCGACGTACTCGCTGCCAATGCGCTCGACGATTCCGGCAAACTGGATGGCCCTGAAGCGGTCGTGGTTTTCAATAGCCAAACATATCCCGGCTTGTTCAAAATCCGGAATGACCTCTCGGATCGTGCCGATCACCTGATCCTCAGTTGGGTGATGCTCGGCCGTGTCGATGACTATCCGAAGAGTGGCCGACCCCAGGCGCTCTGCCAGTCCCAGATAGGTGCTCAGGTGATCGATGCCTATTCCACGCGTTCCGACCTCAATACCGAGGCTCAGTTCAGCGGCACGCTCTTCAAAGGCGTCCAATTCTGCGCGTGACAGCCGGTCAAGCGGCATATTGTCCGCCACCTGCACCAGGTGAACACCCAACGCCGCGGCCTTGTTCAGCAGATCCAAGGGCCCCATCGGGCGCTCTGGGAGATGTCCGGGCTCACCAATCGCCCACGTGAAGGTATATGAGCTGATGCCTAATTGCATAGTCACCTCGTGGATGGCTGACTGGGTGGCGCGATGGCTATCTTGCCGCTGCTCTGCCCTCAACGATGGCTCGGACCTGCTCCATGACACTCTCGGGCTCAAAGACCTGCTTCCAATCGGGCTGGAACAAGCTCTTCTTGCCGCGCTCGACAGCCAGTTTGGCGCCGTCCGACAGTTGGGCATCGATATACCCAAACAGGATGCCGATGTTGACGTTCATATGCCCCAACACAAAATCTCGCGCGACCTGGGCGGGTACGCCGCATCGAACGGCTTCGTCTATGGCCTCTTTGATCACGAATTGGCAGGTCAACACCACGGTCTCAGCCAGGGCTGGTTCCAGGATTGCCATCTGCTCTACGGTAACCCGATAGGCATTCATCACCGGGGCGAACATCTTGCGCGCGATCCTCTCGCCCTTGAGATAGTCGCCCTCGTTACCCTGCATGAGGGCGCAGACGATGTTCTGCTTGGCCTTGCCACCCCAAAAGTCCAAACGCGCCTCGGGATCGACCTCGTCATTCACCACTGGTGGATGGCAGGGGTGCACGATAAAGTAAGCAATGTCCTCCCGTTCCGGCAGTTCACCACCGTGCGGGGCGGCCGGATCGAGACAGACCACCAACGTGCCGCTCTTTAGCGAGGGCACGACGTCAGCAGCCACGGGTCCGATCAAGACGTCGGGGATTGAGAGGATCACCACATCCGCCTCGCGGACGGCATCCTGTGGCGAGGTTGGCGCGAGCCCGCGCTCACGCAGGCGGGTCAACTCGGCTTCACCCGCCTCGACATAGAGTAGACGATACTCAGGATCATCCTTGAGCGCGCGGGTGATGCGGGTGCCAACTTTGCCGGCTGCGCCAAACAGGGCTATTGTGCTCATCGTCGTTGGCTCCTTTCGTGTTTGCGTGTCCCAGTGTCAGAGTAGCACCGGCACCGACCAGGGGAGTCGGGGCTCTTGACTAAACACATAGGGTCGGAATGCCCACATTATAACAAGCAGCCCAGGGCTGTCAAAGAGAACGGCCTGACGGTTGCGATCACCAGCCGCAATTGTCTTGACAAACCAGTTGTTTCATGATATCAACAACCTTGAAGCGGTTCCGGAGAGCCGGGTGACGGTGATCGCCTTGGCGCCGGCTGTTCAGGGACCGGAAGGTTTCCTCGTGAGGATCGTTGCGCTTCTGTAGAGAGTGTGGTATGGTATACGTCAGTGATTCCGCGCGCTGAACTGCGCCGGATAGTCGCTTTATACCTTTCGGGAGGAAAGTGTTATGGCTAACAAGGGCAAGAGTTTCTTTAAGGGCGAACCATTCTCCTTTGATCTGCCGGAGGAATGGAACCTATTGGCGATGGCTGAACCAAAGGAAAAACCAGGGCTCGCCGACGTGGGCGCGGCTGTGCGGGAGCTGTTGGCCCATCCTATTGGCATGGCTCCGCTGGCTGATGTGATCAAGGGATTGCCTCACAAGAGGACGGTCTTGATCAGCGAGGATCAGACACGTCCAACGCCAGTCAGCCAAATCCTGATACCGGTGTTGAACGAGCTCAACCAAATGGGGATCCCGGATAAAGAGGTAGATGTCATCATCGGGCGAGGGACACACCGTCTCCCCACCGACGAAGAGATTCTGGACAAGCTAGGCCAGGAGGTCCTGAATCGGCTGAGGGTAAGCGTTCACGACGCCGACGGTGGTGAGTTCACCTATGTGGGTACCACAACCGTAGGCAACGAAATCTGGGTAAATCGCCTGGTAGCCGAGGCCGCCCTGGTTATCGGTATCGGCACCATCAACCCGCACTACTTTGCAGGGTATGGCGGCGGGGCCAAGCTGATCCTGCCGGGTGTGTGCAACCGGGAGACGATCACGCGGAATCACGTGTTGATCAGCGATCCCAAGGCAAATGCGGGTGTCATGGACGGCAACCCTGTCTGGGAGGATATGCTGGAGGCAGCCCGCCTGGCAAAGTTGACGTTCAAGTTCGATGCACTCCTCAACTCCAGCAAAGAGATCTGCGGCCTCTTTGGCGGCGAGGTTGAGGCCCAGCAAAGGGCGGCTGTTGAGGGCCTCAAGGAGATATATGGCGTGGCAGTCCCGGCCCAGGCTGACGTGACGATCACCTCAGGCTATCCGCTGGAGGTGAATCTCATCCAGTCAGGCAAGGCTATTCTGCTGGCCGACACGATCACCAAGCCGGGCGGCACCATCGTGTTGATCTCCTCCTGCCCCAGCGGGGCAGGCCCCTTGATGTACGAGACGCTGAGCGAACGCCCAGGGCCGGAGGAGGTGATCCAGTGGATTTCCGAGGGCAAGGCGAATACCACCGGCGGTCCTATGGCCTCCCGACTTCGCAACCTGGTGCAGTCCAAGAAACTGACTATTGTGACCGAGGGTTTGACGCCCGAGCAGTTGGCCGATATGGAGTTCGGTTACGCCCCTTCGGTAGATGAGGCTCTGCGGGATCTGTCCCGCGGCAACGGCAGGCGGGACGTCATCGTCCTTCCGGTGGGAGGTAGCACGTTCCCGTACCTGGCATAGACACCATTTGAGTTTCGACGAGCGACAAGAGCCCTGGGTGACCAACTCCCCAGGGCTCTTGTGCATGTTTACGCGGATCCATCAGCCCATCCCCACGCACTATGACAGCCGTCACCTGAATAGAATGCCACGCGTCACTTGCAGTATGAGGCAAATCCGGTTATAATAGCCTGATAATGCGAATCATTTGCAATAAGGAGATTTAGATGATTGGATCGAGAGAAAACCTGCAAGACGTTTTCCGAGCAGCAGGCCGGCGATTGACCTCTCAGCGCAGTCTGGTTCTGGAGGTGCTGGAGGCAAGTGACGAGCACTTTGATGCCGAGGCACTCTACGACCAGGCGAAACTCATCGACCCGAACATCAGCCTGGCGACGGTCTACCGTACGTTGACGGTGCTCAAGGAAATGGGCCTGGTGGAGGAGCACCGGCTGGGCCAGGAGCATAGCCACTATGAATCAGTGCGAGGTAAACCGCACTACCATTTCACCTGCCTGGATTGCGGCAGGGTGATCGAGTTCGACACCCCCCTGGTACAGCACATCGAGCAGGAGTTGAGTGATCGAGAGGGCGTGCTTGTGACTGGCGCTCATTTGCATCTGACTGGGTACTGCGCCCAGTGTCAAAATGGATCCGGAGGACACAACAACGATGAAGAATAGAAAGATGCGCCGAGCAGCCCGGTCGCGCTCACGGGAGACCACGCCCAAGAACAGCGTCGTCTCCCTGACCGCCTTAGGCGTTGGCGAACGCGGTGTGGTGGTCGAACTGACCGGTGGCCGAGGATTGCTTTCGCGGATCACATCCCTGGGGTTCACACCAGGGGCAGAGGTTACAGTGGTACAGAATTTCGGTCGGGGACCCATTATCGCGCGGGTGCGGGATGCCAGGATCGCCCTGGGGCGCGGCGAGGCAAACAAGATCCAGGTGCGGAGGTAAGGTTCGATGAGCGGTCATCACGACTCTCCCGCCTCAGTGCAAACGGCCCTGCAGCAGTCGGTGGAGGTGCGCCCCGTGCTGGTAGCGCTGGCCGGGCAGCCCAACGTGGGCAAATCCACCGTCTTTAACCTGCTCACTGGCCTCAGTCAGCATGTAGGCAACTGGCCCGGCAAGACGGTCGAGCGGAAAGAGGGCACGTTCGACCATAACGACGTCACCTACCTCCTTGTCGACCTACCTGGCACCTACAGCCTGACCGCCAACTCTAGCGAGGAGGTCATTGCCCGAGAGTTTATCATCCGGGAACGACCGGACGTGGTGGTGGCGCTGGTGGACGCAGCGATCCTGGAGCGCAGCCTTTACCTGGTGGCGGAACTGGTCGCCCTGCACGTGCCGGTGGTCGTGGGGCTGAACATGATCGATGTGGCCGAGCAAGAAGGCGTACACATCGAGCCGGAGGTGCTGGAGGCGGCGCTCGGAATCCCCGTCGTGCCCATGATCGCCACCAAGAATGTCGGCGTGCGAGAACTCTTAGAGACGGTGGATCGAGTGGCAAAGGGAGAGATCGTCTGCAACCCCAAGCCGCCCCAGATTCGGCAGGACCACCAGGAGGTCCTGGAGCAGATTGAGGAACTGATCGCGGGATGTGTGCCAGCCCCCTACCCCCAGCCCTGGATCGCGCTGAAACTGCTGGAGGGGGACCAGGAGGTCACCGCGATGATGCAGGAGTGCCTGACAGAGGCGCAGTGGGAGGCAGTCCACGACGTCCTGCGGGCTCACGACGACGCACTGGTGGCCGTGGCCAGCGGGCGGTATGAGTGGATCGGGCGGATGATCCGAGCCGCCGTGACCCGACCCAAAGCCGGTCAGATCGGCCTGACGGAGCGGCTGGATCGTTGGGCCACCCATCCTTTCTGGGGGTTGCTCATCCTGGCGGGCATATTGGGCCTAGCCTTCTGGTTGACCTACACCGTCGGCACACCCTTGCAAGACCTGCTCGACACCTACGTGGTGGATGGGCTGGCGGAACTGGCCCACGCCTGGCTGGCGGGAGCACCGGTCTGGCTTGTGAACCTGGTAGCAGACGGCATTATCGGCGGCGTAGGGTCAGTCCTGACCTTTCTGCCCATCCTGCTCATCTTCTTTGCCGTCATGGCGGTACTGGAGGATGTGGGGTACATGGCCCGGGCGGCCTACGTAATGGACGGCTTTATGCACTTGATGGGACTGCACGGGAAATCCTTCCTGCCGCTGTTCCTCGGCTTTGGCTGCAACGTCCCGGCAGTGCTCGGCACCCGTGTGATCGAGTCCCGCCGAGCCCGGCTGTTGACCATTCTCTTAGCCCCGCTGATCCCCTGCACCGCGCGAATGGCCGTGATCGCCATCCTAGCGCCGGCCTTTTTCGGCCGTGCCGCCATGTTCGTCTCTTGGGGGCTGGTCCTCTTAGCGCTGCTGGTCCTGGCGCTATCCGGGATCGTCATCAACAGATTGCTCTTTGAAGGACGGCGGGCAGCCTTCATTATGGAACTGCCTCTCTATCATCTGCCCAACGGGCGCACCATCGGGCTGTTGGTATGGCAGCGCAGCATCTCCTTTGTGAAAAAGGCCGGCACGCTGATCCTCGTGGTGTCTGTGGTGATATGGGCGCTCTCGGTGTTGCCCGGCGGCGATATCGAGACCAGCTATCTGGCCCGCATTGGCCGCCTGCTGGAACCGGCCGGTCGGCTGATGGGCTTTGACTGGCGGTTGATGGTGGCCCTGTTGACCAGCTTTATCGCCAAAGAGAATTCTATCGCCACCTTGGGTGTGCTATTCGGCACGGGCGAGGAGATGGGCTTGGCAGGGACGCTGGCGGCCGCGTTTTCCGCACCCACAGGGCTGGCTTTCCTGGTAGTCCAGATGCTCTTTGTCCCCTGCATAGCGACGGTCGCCGTCGTTAGGCAGGAGAGCGGCACGTGGCGGTGGACGCTGTTTGACCTGGGTTTCCTGCTGGTGGTCTCGTGGGCGGCAGGGATCGGGATCTACTGGCTCGCCACGCTGGCAGGGCTGTGATGTCCCAATTGGAACGCTTTTTCATCGCCGGCCTGGTTGCGCTGGCCGTGTTGGCCGTGGTGGTCATCGTCTTGATACCACGGCTAGACTGGCAGACTTCCACACCGGTTGAGCAACCTATCTCACCAGGCGAGGTGGAGACGATGCCCGCCCGTGTGATCGAGGTGCTGGAGGAGGGCACCATAGACCTCGGTTTGGGGGCCTCACAACCCTATCAACGGTTGCTGCTGCGTGTCGAGGGTGGATCGCTCGCCGGACAGGAGATCGAGATCGAGGAAGGCACGGTCAACATCATCAACCAGGAACGGCTGTTCCGGCTGGGCGATCGGGTCTTTGTGGAACGCACAGCGGGACCAAACGGCGAGCGGTTCTATGTTTCGGACTTTGTGCGTACCGGCCCCCTGCTCCTCATCGCCGTATTGTTTGTGGGGTTGGTGGTGCTGGTCGGGCGGGGCAGAGGCCTGCGCTCGTTATCTGGCACGGTGTTCAGCCTGTTGGTGATCTTTTTTTTCATCCTGCCCCAGATCGTCGCCGGGCGTGATCCAGTCCTGATCATCGTCGTTGGTTGCGTTGCCCTGTTGGCTGTCCCCACCTACCTGACCTATGGCTGGAACGATAAGTCCCACGCAGCGATGGCTGGGATGATGCTGAGCCTCATTCTGACCGCGACGATGGCCCACCTATTCGTGGGATGGACCCGCCTGACCGGCCTGAGCCTGGAAGAGAGCTCCTACCTGGTGATGGAACTGGGACCGGGCTTGAACTTTCGAGGGCTGGTCCTGGGGGGGATCATCATCGGATCGCTCGGCGTGCTGGACGACATCTGTGTGGGCCAGGCTTCAGCCGTCTTTGAGCTGGCCAACACCAATCGGAATCTGACCTGGAGAGACCTCTTTAGGAGCAGCCTCAATATTGGCCGGGACCACATCGCAGCCATGGTCAACACGCTTCTGCTGGCCTACGTAGGTGCCTCGATGCCGTTGATGTTGGTCTTTACTATCTACCAGGAGCCGATCTGGCGACGGATCAACCGGGAGCCGATTGCCGAGGAGATCGTGCGGACGTTGGCGGGCAGCTTGGGGCTGATCCTGGCGGTGCCCATCACCGGGCTGATCGCCAGCCTGATGGCCCACTGGGCGATACGACGTGCGGAGGGTCACCATGTTGCATAGATTACTTGAGATGTTGCGAGCCGGAGGCACCCACCGCGTCAGCGACCTGGCCCGCGAGTTGGATACGACCCCACAGTTGGTCGAGGTGATGTTGGATGACCTGGTGCGTATGGGTTATCTGAAGCGGGTGAGCGGCGGGTGTTCCGGAGGCTGTGGCACGTGTCCGATGGCAGGATCGTGTGCGGCAGGGTTCAGCGGGCAGTTGTGGGCGCTGACGGAGAAGGAGTAAGAGACAGGATGTCCTCGTTATGTAAAGTGTTCAAAGTCCTTTTCATCCTACTGGCGGGCATCGTCTTCTTCTGGCTGGTAGTGATCCGTATCCTGGCCAAGCTCAAAGGAGGCGCACCCTGCCCCTTCGCCTTGGCCTGGCTGGTAGACAACCCACTGCGCCGCCGTTACATAGGTCCTGAGCTGGACAGGGTCGGCATCCAACCTGGCGAGCGGGTGCTGGAGCTAGGGCCAGGGCCGGGCGCCTTTACCGTCGATGCGGCGCGGCGGACCGAGCCAGATGGCACATTGGTAGCGGTGGACCTCCAGCCCCAGATGATCGCTGCCGTCGATAAGAGGGTGCAAGAGGCACAACTGACCAACGTCGAGACACACGTGGCCAACGCCTATGAACTTCCCATGGAAGACGAGAGCATAGACCGCGCCTTCCTGGTGACGGTGCTGCCCGAGATCCCGGATCGCCAGCGAGCGCTGGCTGAATTGCGCCGCGTCCTCAAGCCAGGCGGTGTACTGTCCATTACCGAGGAATTCCTGGATCCTGACTACCCGCTGGCACGGACGACCATTCGTTGGGCCGAGCAGGCCGGCTTTGAGCTGGCAGAGTCTCACGGCAACTGGTGGGTCTACACCCTCAACTTTCAGAAACCGGTCTGACGATGCACTGGACGCAGATCGCTCTGGCAGCAGCTTTGGTTGTCTATGTCGGAGCCTTTTTCGTCATTTTGGTCGTGGTGAGGCGCAGCACTGGCGCGAATCCCAGAGGACACGCCAGAGGTTTCTTCCTGGCAGCACTGGTCAATGGGACGGCGACCCTGCTCCTGCTGCTGACCGCCATCGCCTACTCCCTCGACGTTCGAAGCGTGGACTGGTTTGGGCGCTTGGGGTTCCTAGACCATCCAGCCGCGCTGGGCTTTGGCGTGGCTGCATTGGTTCTGGCAGGCGTATGCCTCGTCTGGGGAGAAGTGTCGCTGGGCCGCTCCTTCCGGGTGGCGCTCCCAGAAGACAAACAACCCCTCGTCACGCACGGCATCTACCGCTTCACTCGCAACCCATTGGCGCTATCGGTCGATTTGCTGGCGCTGGGGATTCTGTCGCTGGCGCCAAGCTGGCTGGCGGGGGTCAGCCTGATCCTGAACGTAGTCGGCTACCAGTGGAAGATCCACATCGAGGAAGCCTACCTGCGCGAGGCCCACGGCAAAGCATATGCCACCTACTGCGACCGGACCGGGCGCTACTTCCCCAGATTTCCTCGCAGGCGCCCCGGCGATGGCGGCGGATGAGCAGCTCATAGCCCTCCGTCCACGGGGTGATGAAGACAACGCTTTCCCAAGCTCCTAGCCCCCGTCCCGGGGGCGGTCAAGACAATGCTTCCCCAAACTCCTAGACCTCACTGGTCTTCGCAGAATCAACGGCACCGAATTCGTTAATCCCTGATATCCGGTTTTATGTTCGCATAATCACGCCCCATACCCCCTCCCCTTCCCAATCACGGGAACGGTCCCTGCACATTGCTCGCAGCCTCCGTCCTCGGAGGCGTCTGAAGCGTTTCTTGGCCCGCTTTCACTGTCCCAGAGACGGGGACTGGGAGCAGTCCCTGCACATTGCTCGCAGCCTCCGTCCTCGGAGGCGTCTGAAGCGTTTCTTG
>CAYUIS010000034.1:0-40821 GCA_964444825.1 uncultured Anaerolineales bacterium
CGCACAGCGGCGGGCCGGAGAGGACCATCCCCCCGTTGTGAATGCCCAGGTGGCGGGGGATGGAGTCCAGTTGGGGCACGATACGCAGGAGGTGCCGAAACGGCCTTTCGGCCAAGTCCGTCCCAAACGACTCGACCAGCCCTCGCGACTCCTCGACGCTGTCGGCGTCCCGCACGTCCAGCGCTTCCGCCAGTCTCTCGACCAGCGCGGGTGGAAAACCCAGCGCCCGGGCCACGTCCCGCACGGCGGAGCGGGCGCGAAAGGTCACGAACGTGCAGGCCATCGCCGCGTGGTCCTCCCCATACCGGTTGTAGACGTATTGGATCACCTCCTCCCGCCGGTCAGCGGCGAAATCGACGTCGATATCCGGCGGGCCGCGCCGCTCGGGCGAGAGGAAACGCTCAAAGACCAGGTCGCACGCCACCGGGTCGATAGGGCTGATGCCCAGGAGATAGGCCACCAACGAGTTGGCCGCGCTGCCCCGCCCCTGGCAGCGGACGCCAATGCGCCGGGCGAAACGGACAATGTCCCAGACGATGAGAAAGTAATCGGCCAACCCCGCCTGTTTGATCACGGCCAGTTCCCGCTCCAGGAGGTCCCTGGGCGGGTCGTGGGGATAACGATGGCGCAGCGCCTGCTTGCACAGCTCCCGCAGGTAATAATCGGCCGGCCGGTCACCCGGTACCGGGAAACAGGATACCGTCTGGGGCCCCGATGGGAGATAAGCGTAGGCCGGGGCACAGCGCTCCGCGATACGCAGGCTGTTCTCCAGCGCCATAGACGCATCGGCGAACATCGTCCCCATCTCGGCCGCCGAACGCAGCGTATACTCGGCGTTGGGGCGTAGCGTATCCTTGGCATCCTCCAGCGTGCTGCGGCGGCGGATGCAGGTCAACACGTCGTGTACCTCCTGCTGCCGGGGGTAGAGATAGTGCGTGTTACCCGTGGCGACCACGTCCAACCCCGCGTGGGTAGCCAACACCGTCGAGTGGGCCACCAGTCGCTTGTCACCCTGATGCCTGTGCCGCTGCAATTCGATAAAAAAGCGCTCGGGACCAAAGATACGGGCATAGCCCTGGGCGACCTCCATCGCCCGCTCGAACCGCCTTGCGATCAGCAGGCGCGCGATCTCCCCCTGGCGACAGCCCGAGAGTCCGATCAACCCTCCCGTGTGGGCAGCCAGGTCCCCCTTGGCCAGGCGGGCGACTCCCTTCTCCTGCCTGCGCCGCGCCAGCGTGATCAGGCGGCACAGGTTGGCGTACCCCTCCGCCGTTTCGACCAGCAGCGTCAGGTGAGAATCATCCTCCCCCCCATCTCCGGCCAGCGTCATCTCCGCCCCCAGGATCGGCTTGATCCCGGTCTCCCGCGCCGCCACCACAAAACGGACCGCACCATACAGCGCGTCGTGGTCGGTCAGCGCCAGGGCCGGCATCTCCAGATCGGCCGCCCGGCCCACCAACGCCTCTGGAGAGGAGACGCCGTCGAGGAGTGAATGGTCGGAATGGGCGTGGAGCTCGACGTAGCCGGGGGCTCTGGGCCTTCGACTCAAGCTCAGCCCAAAGGAACGAGGCTTTAGATGTGCCGCCGTTCCAGGTGCCATTGACCGTCCCTCCTATTGAGGAAGACGACACGTACCTGTTCATCGGCCGTCTCGACCCGGAAATAGTCCCGCTCGACCGGACGGCCCCACCAGGAGCGGCGCTCGCGCCAGCTCTCGTGGATGAGCTCGATCCGGCAAAACCGATCGCGCCAGACCAGCGCCAGCGGCACGCCCGTCGGGTCAGTGGTGACCTGTATCTGGCGGGGTGTTGGCGGCGCGATCAGCGCCGCCACGACGATGATCATCTCCCCGAACCGCTCCCGCAGCCGGCGCAGCGCCTCGCGCAGCCGCCCCTGCCGGCCCTCCTGAGTCGTATTCCCGGTGAACAGGGTCAACTGGGTCGCCCCCAGGTGAAAGGGGCGCACGGGGTAGACGAGCAGAGAGAGGACGGCCACCGGCCCGGCCGGCGACAATTCTCCCAGCAGGCGACCCGCCAGGCGGGAGAGCTTGTCAGGGCTCGCCGAGGGGGGCTTGACCGGCATAGCGGCCGAATGCCTCTCTCCGGCCTCCTCCTCCAGACGCAGACGCAGCCCTTCCGCCTGGTAACCCTGGTGGGAGAGCGTCTCAGCCAGTTCGACCGCTATCCGTTCCGCGTGGGCCAGCAACCGTTTACGGTCGCTCAACGTCTCGTCAAAAGCGACTGTGCGCTCCAGCGCCAGTGGAGGGCTGTCCGGCTGTACGGGACGGCGATCTATGCCGCGAGCCAGATCGTGCAATGGGCCCGCTTGCGGGCCGAACTGGCGCACGAGCGCCAGGCGGGGCAGCGCCGCCAACGCGCCCAACGTGCGCACGCCCAGAAGGTGCAGCCGCTGCTGTATCTCCCGATCGGCAGGTAGAACGGATAGCGGCAGGGCCGAGAGAAAGACCGCCTCCTCCCCCGCCGGCACGGCGCACCCCTCGCCAGATCGCGCGGCGCGGGCGGCCTGGACTGCCACGAACTTGCCGCCGCCCAATCCGACGCGTACATCCAGCCCTGATGCTCTGACCGCCTCGCGGGCCATCAGGTCAACCAGGCGTCCCTCGGGGCCAAGGCGGTGCTCGAGGCCGGAGACCTCGGCGTATATCAGGCCCAGCCGGTCCGTCTCTACGGTGGGGGTGAAGGTGAGAGCGGCCTCGACCAGCGTGTCGTGGGCCGCGTGGTACAGTTCCTCACGGGCAGGGACAAAACGGGCCGTGGCGCACAGCTTTTCGGCCCGGGAGAGGTGCATACCGGCCCCAACACCCGCCGCTGCCGCCTGTTGGCAGCAATCCAACACGGCGCCCGGGTCCCAGGCCCGCCCGCCGATTACGAGGGGAACATCCGTCAAACGTGGGTTGTGCTGTCGCTCCACCTGCACCGGCAAGTGGATAGCTAGAAGACAGGATACCCGCATCTTTTCTGCAACCTGCCCTTGCCCCGCCTGGAATAGAACCTTTGTTCTATTATATCGTCAACAAAGGAGGTGTCAAGTGCGGGTTACCGCTACACTATTGCAGCTTCATCCTTTGTCCGATGAGGGTCCACCCCATGCACAAGTCGACGTGCAGCCGAGCCGTCCGGCGCATCCTGAGATGCAACCGGGTGGACTTCAATTTGGGGGCAACTTTGAACACCGCTCGAAGCCCCCGTCCTCGGGGGCGTCTGCGGCATATCTTGACCTGGCCTCGACGTCCCGAGGACGGGGACCGGGAGCATTGAAGAACAAGTTGCCCCAGGATTGAAATGCACGCGATGCAACCCAGGACGACGATCTGCGTATTTATAGTGAGAGAACGCAAGCAAGCGCGAGAAAGGGGGTGGAAACGATGTGGGAATTCCTGGTCTGGATGATCAAACTGCCATTCGTGTTGCTGGGATGGTTGATCAAGGCGGTAGTGATCTCGGTCGTGTGGCTGATCAAGCTGCCGTTCGTGGCCCTGGCGGCGGTCCTTGGCATCGTGCTCGGACTGGTGGGCGCCATCATCTCCGTGCTCGGGATAGCCCTGACCCCGGTGTTGGGCATTGGGCTCCTGATCCTGCCCATCGGCCTGATCCTCCTAGCAGCGACCTGGCTGATCTTTAGGCTGCTCTAAAGACCATCATTCGCTTGGAGCGGCGCATTTCCGAGTGGAAATGCGTCGCGCTCCTTTGTCTAGGAGTCCTCGCTGTCTTTCACCCGCCGCTGCAACTCGTACAGCGTGTTGATCGCCTCCAGCGGCGTCATCGTTGAGACGTCCATTTCCTTCAGGTCCCCCACCACCGGATGCTCGTCCGCAAACAGCAACGGCTGGCGGGGTTCCGGTCCGGGCGTGCCGGGTCGAAACTCACCGCTCTCAAGCTGCGCCAGGAGCTCTTCCGCGCGGTGGGTGACCGAGCGGGGCACACCCGCCAACTGCGCTACGTGGATTCCGTAGGAGCGATCCGCCCCACCCGGCACCACCTGGTGCAAGAAGACGACATCCCCTCCCTGCTCGGATACCGCCAGGCTGTAGTTGCTCACCGCCGGAAGCCGCTCCGCCATCTCTGTCAGCTCGTGGTAGTGGGTGGCAAAGAGGGTGCGCGCTCGCCGCTCCGGGTGGTTGTGCAGGTATTCGACCACCGCCCAGGCGATGGAGAGACCATCGTACGTGCTGGTGCCCCGCCCTACCTCGTCAAGAATAAGCAGGCTGCGTGTCGTGGCGTGGTTGAGGATGTTGGCCGTCTCCACCATCTCGACCATGAACGTCGATTGGCCTGACGCCACCTCGTCCTGCGCACCGATACGGGTAAAGATCCGATCCACGATCCCGATCCGCGCCTGATCGGCGGGCACATAACTGCCCATCTGCGCCATCAGCACGATCAGCGCGTTCTGGCGCAGATAGACCGACTTGCCCGCCATATTGGGCCCCGTGATGATCAGGATACGCTCATCCTGGTTCAGGTATAGATTGTTGGGTGTGAAGGGCTCGCTTCTTAAGGTCTGCTCCACCACGGGGTGACGTCCGGCGAGAATCTCCAACGTGTCCTCGTCGCTCAGCTCGGGTCGCACGTACCGATCCCGCACCGCCGCCTCGGCCAGCCCTGCCGCCACGTCCAGCCGTGCCAGCGCCCGTGCGGTCTTGAGCAATGGGCCGCTCCGCGCCCCCACCTGCTGGCACACATCCCTGAACAACCGCGCCTCAACCTCGGCCTGCCGCTCCTCAGCGTTCAAGATCAGCGCCTCGTACTCTTTTAACTCCGGGGTGATAAAGCGCTCGGCGTTGACCAGCGTCTGCTTGCGGATGTACTCTTCCGGCACCGACCCCAGATTCGGCCTGCTAACCTCGATATAGTATCCAAAGACCTTGTTATAGCCCACTTTGAGGCTCTTGACGCCGCTCCGCTCCCGCTCCCGTTTCTCCAGGCTGGCGACCCAACCCTTGGCATCTCGCGCCGCGGTGATGATACCATCCAGTTCCGCCGAAAACCCAGGCCGGATCACGCCACCAGCCGAGAGGCTGGCGGGAGAATCATCCGCTATCGCCGACTCGATCAGGGCAGCGACGTCGTCGCAGGGATCGAGAGAGGATATCAAAGCAGGCAACGCGGAAGCAAGAGACGTGGTGCTCTCTCCGTCCTGCTGTCTTATTCTCTCCGTCGCCCTCAGGGCCTTTTTGATCCCCACCAGGTCGCGAGGCACGGCGATCCCGGTCAGCACCCGGTTGGCCAAGCGCTCCAGATCAGGCACACCTTTGAGGGTCTCACGCAGCCGCCCGCGCAGGATCGTGTTTTCGGTAAACACCTGCACCTCGTCCAACCGTTCCTCAAGCGCGCTTCGATCCAGTAGAGGCTGGGATAGCCGCCCGCGCAGCAGTCGCCCACCCATCGGCGTAAGCGTGTTATCCAGCACACCCAGCAGCGAGCCCTCCGTTTTGCGCTCCCGGAGGGTCTCTGTCAGTTCGAGGTTGCGGCGCGTGGCCGCGTCGAGCGTCATAAAGCGGGCCGTCGTATAGGTGCTGAGCCCTACGATCTGCGCCAGCGCCCCTTTCTGGGTATCGCGCAGGTAATGGATGATCCCACCAGCGGCTCGGATGGCCAGGGGCTTGCCCGTGCAGCCGAACCCATCCAGCGTCGCCACCCCAAAGTGGGCAAACAACACCTGGCGAGCCGCCTCCAACTCGAAACGATAGGCAGGGAACGGCGTCACGTGCGCGCCGAGGGCTGAGCGCTCCCCGCCAGCACCGAGTCCCGTGGAACCAGCATCCGGCACCAGGCACTCCCGGGGTTGCAGCCGCGCCAGCTCCTGCTCCACCTGGCTCGCCTCCAACTGGGTCGTGCCAAACTCGCCGGTGGTGATGTCGGCGTAGGCCAGACCAGCGCGTCCATCCTCGATAACGACCGCTGCCAGGTAGTTGGGTCGTCTCTCATCCAGCAGCGCCGGCTCGACCACCGTCCCCGGCGTCACGACGCGCGTCACCTTTCGGGCGACCAACCCCTTGCCGGTGACCTCCCCCACCTGCTCGGCGATAGCCACACGGTAGCCCTTCTCAATCAGGCGCGCGATGTACCCATCGACGGCGTGGTGCGGAACGCCCGCCATCGGCACGCGCACACCCTTTGCCACCGGACGAGAGGTCAGCACGAGGTCCAGCTCACGAGCGGCAATCTCGGCATCCTCGTCAAAGGTCTCGTAAAAATCGCCCAGCCGGAAAAAGACGACCGCATCCGGATGCTGGGCTTTGATCTGAAGGTACTGTCTGCGAACTGGGGTCTCTTTGGCCATCGGCTCAGTCTCACAATCACAAGTTGATGGGCACAAGTATAGCCCATCGTTACACGCTTGACAAGCACCCCAGGCGACGTATACTTTGACTCGTATGAGCGGTCCATTTGAGGATCTTGCCGACATCGAGCCAGAGCTCGATGATGCCCTGTTGGAGACGCTCTTCGAGACCGAGCCCGAGACCCAGGTCTCTGAAGGGAGGCTGCGCTCCAGAATCTGGAAGCTACGCCACGCGATCGAGAGATTCCGGGGCCGCGTCGCCCATGCCCTCAACTGGCTGCGCAGACCGGATGAGGTCGGGCGGCCGGTCACAATCCAGCCTCGCGGGATACGATCGCTCCTCTTTCTGGTCCTGGGCAACCTGCTCGTCCTGACCCTGTTGACCGTTGGCCTGTATCAGGCATCCACATCCCCGTTGATCGTCGAGTCTCCACTCCCCGTACCCATGATAATCACCGCGAGCCCCAACCCGTCCTCTGCCGCGAGCCCGTCGCCAACTCTGGAGCCCACATCTGCCGGATTTAGCAGTGATGGAGCCATCGCCTTTACGCTCCGTCGCAACGGCAACGCCGACATTTACGCCCTCAACCAGGCCGACCGCCAACTGGTGCGGCTGACCTATGACGCGGCTGAGGACCGTGACCCTGCCTGGTCGCCCGATGGCAACTATATTGCCTTCACCTCGAACCGGGCCCAAAACTGGGACATCTATCTGCTGGATCTGCTCACGGGCGCGCTGATTCGTCTGACCCACAATTCCGCCTTTGACGCCAATCCGGCATGGTCACCCGATGGCAAATACATCGCCTTTGAGACCTATCGACGGGGCAATCTCGATATCTATGTGATGAGTACCACGGGAGAGCAGGTACGGCTTATCACCATCGATCGTGCCCCCAACTATGAGCCCACCTGGTCACCCGACAGCCGCGCCATTGCCTACACCACTTTCCGGGACGGCACCAAGGACCTCTACGTTCAGCTCATCGATGGGGATGGAGAACCGGTCAACATCACTCAAAGCCCTGACCTGGACGAGCATCACCCGGCCTGGTCGCCTGATGGGACACAACTGGCCTACGTCAGCGGACCGCGAGGCAACCCGTCCATCCAGGTCACCACCTTTGACTGGGACTCGATGACGGCCGATGAGACCCAAACCGAGCTCTTTGGCGCTGGCAGTTCTCCTGTTTGGACATCTGATGGACAGAACCTGTTGTATACCTACAAGCGTGGTGCGCGCAGCCATATCGTCGCGGCGAGCATGGCGGGATGGGGCCTCTTCCACGATGTCTACAGCCTGGAGGAACCTCTGGACGACCTGGCGTGGACAAGCCTGGCCCTCTCTCCCCGCATCGTCGCCCGAGCACAGGCGGATGCACCGGTCACGGAGCCTAGTTTCTACGTCGAGATAGCGCGGCCCACACCATACGCGGGCCCGCCCTACGATCTGGTTTCGATCCCCGGCGTTAGCGACGCTGACGCCGATGCCAGGGAGCACGAGGCGATTCTCTCCGATCGGGTGAACGAGAGCTTTAGCGCGTTGCGCCAGCGTGTGCTCAAGGAGGCCGGGTGGGACTATTTGGCCAACCTCGGCACGACGCAGTTGCCTATGACCTACACCCCACACACGGGTCAGTCCCGCATGAGTTGGTACGTCTGTGGCAGGGCAATCGGGCTGGACCAAAAGCCCTACACGCGAACTCTGTCCCCGATCGAACTCGTAAGAGAGGATGAGGGTAACGTCACCTACTGGCGCGTGTTTATCCGGGCCGCAGAGCAAGACGGCAGCATGGGGGAACCCTTGCGCGAAGGGGTATGGGATCTATATGCCCGACAGGATGAAGGCCGCGCTCTGGTCGAGGGAGGGGAGCTCAAGGAACACATTCCCTCCGGCTACTATGTGGACTTTTCCACGCTCGCCAGCGACTATGGGTGGGAGCGGTTACCTGCTCTGTGGCGCTGGCGGTACTTTGGGCCGGATGTCCGCTGGTGGAGATTCCGAAAGACCGACGGCCTATCGTGGTGGGAGTGTATGCTCGAAGTCTTTGAACCTCGGGACATCGAAGCCGCTTTCGGGCCGATCCCCGGGCTGGAGAAGGAAAGCTCGGTAGTAGGGAGGGAGAGGCAATAAGGTGGGCGGGGGGGCCGGGCGAGGGAATCCCGCCCCTACGGTCGTCGTTCTGACAGGCGACCGTGGTGTGGGCAAGAGCACGGTCTGTCACAAGGCTCTCGCTATCGCCCAGGCCAAGGGTTACGTGTGTGGCGGGGTCGTCACCACAAGCCATCCGGATGGCATACGGCAGGTCCTCGATACGCGCACTGGCCAGACCCGCCGGCTGACCCTCGGACCCGGGCGATCAAATGGAAATGGGGCTGTCGTGCAAGGGCGGTTTAGCTTCGATGCCAAAACCCTGACCTGGGGCAACGAAATACTGGCCCGCGCCACGCCTTGTGATCTACTATTCGTGGATGAACTCGGTCCCCTTGAGATAGAGCGAGCACAGGGATGGCAGAAGGCGTTCGAGGTGCTTCTGGAGGGCGATTATGCGCTTGGCCTGATCGTGGTTCGTCCCGGGCTCTTGGAAGCGATGCGATCCAGATTGCCTGCCGGGTCCACTACCCTTCACCACGTGACCCTCCGCAACCGGGACGACCTCCCCAGCCTGCTCGTGGCTATGCTGGAGACGAGACTAGGCCTTGTCTAGACTTTCCAGTCCCTTTTCCAGCACCCGTAACGGCAACAGTCCGCAGTTGGCCCGCGCTGAGGTCAGCGTGATGCCCAGCATCTCGAACATATCCTCGTCCTTCAGAGCCCGCAATTCCTCCAGCGTCTTGCCCTGGATCTCTTTAGTGAACATCGAGGCGGATGCCATGCTGATCACACAGCCATCGCCGTCAAACCGTACGTCGCTCACCCGTCCACCGGCCAGCCGCAGGTAGAGCCGCACCACGTCACCACAGACTGGGTTGTCCCACTCACAAAACAGGTCAGCATCCTCAAGCATCCCCTTGTTTCGGGGATTCCCATAGTGATCGAGGATGTGCTCACGATACAAGTCGTCCACGTCACCTCCCTGAAAATGGAAGGGCGGTTCGCGAACCGCCCCTACGGTTTACCGCCCAAGAGAAGTCAGCCAGCTACCCAAAAAAGCCCTGCGCCTTCTGCACGCCTTCTACGAGCCGATCTATCTCCTGGCGGACGTTGTATAGATAAAAACTGGCCCGAGCCGTCGCCGCCAACCCGAGTCGGGTGTGAAGCGGCTGTGCGCAATGGCGACCCGCGCGTATCGCTATCCCCTCCCAATCCAGCAATTGAGCCAGGTCGTGCGGATGGACGGACTCAACCGTGAAAGAGACCACCCCGCACCGCTGTTCAACTGGAGGACCGATCACGCGCACGCCGGGCATCTCGGCCATTCGCTCCAAGGCATAGCCCGCCAACTGCTTCTCGTGCGCCCACACAGCCTCCAAAGTCAGCGCCTTCAGGTAATCGACTGCTGCGCCCAAACCGACCGCCTCGGCGATGGCTGGCGTGCCGGCCTCGAACTTGCCCGGCAGGTCAGCCCAGGTCGCATCGCTCAGGGTCACCCGGTTGATCATACCGCCCCCGGTCAGAAAAGGAGGCATCTCCTCAAGCAGTTCGGGACGCCCATAGAGCACCCCGATGCCGGTTGGCCCGCACATTTTGTGAGCGGAGAAGGCCAGGAAATCACAGTCGAGCGCCTCGACGTTCACCGGCACGTGGGGCACGCTCTGAGCCGCGTCCACCAGCACCCGCGCCTCCGGCGCCTTGGCGCGGATCTGCTGGATGATGTCATGAGCCGGGTTCACTGTGCCCAGCACGTTGGACACGTGCGCAAAGGCCACTAACTTGACCCTGCCCTCCAGCAATCGCTCCAGCGACTCTAGGTCGAGCAATCCTCCCTCCGTCACCCGAACATGCACCAGCTCGGCCCCAACGTCCCGCGCCAGCAACTGCCACGGCACCAGATTGGAGTGATGCTCCATCTCTGTGACGATGACACGGTCGCCCGGCCCGATGTTAGCCCGCCCCCAAGCAAAGGCCACCAGGTTGATCGCCTCGGTCGTGTTCCGGACAAAGATCACACCACGCCGGTCCGGGGCATGGATAAGGGCCGCCACCTTGTCCCGCGCTCCCTCGTAGGCCTCGGTTGCCTCCTCGCTCAGTGTGTGCACCCCCCGGTGAATGTTGGAAAAGTGCGCCCGGTAGAATTCGCCCACGGCCTCTATCACCGCCAGCGGCTTTTGGGTAGAGGCGGCATTGTCGAGATAGGCCAGCGGTCTCCCGTGTACCTCGCGGTTCAAGATAGGAAAATCGGCCCTCAGAGTTGCAGCAGCAAGCGGCTGTTCGACCCTCATCCTTTGTCTCCCCGTCGTATCAAGATCCCGATACCACACCCAAAAACGCCCAGCAGCATCAGGCCCGTCAGCGCCAGTCCAGGTTTGAGCAGCGGTGGATAGTAAGTCAACACAACCTGGTGCTCGCCCGCCGGAACGCAGACCGCACGCAACACGTAATCGGCTCGTAGCACGGGCGTAGGATCGCCATCCACCGTAGCTTGCCAACCAGGGTAGTCGACTTCGCTCAAGACCAGCAAGCCGCCATCACTCTGAACCTGCGCCTCGATACGGCTGCCCCCATACCCCGCGATTTGGACCTGTTCTTTGTGACCGTCCTCGGTCGATGGGGGGTCCATTCCCAATCCCTCACACGCCACTGCCGTGTCGAGCAATGCCGTCGTACGCAGGTCCAAGTCGGGAGCGTGAATCCGGGCCAGCATCGTCTCGTCGTCAACTACCTCGATCTGCGAGGCAACCCACGCCCGCGGCAGCGCATTCGGTCGCTCGTACACATAGACGTCAGGTTCGTCGAGTACCAGGCGTAGTGCACTCGCTTGATCCGATTGCTCCAACGGCGCCGTGGTTATCAGGTAGCGGGCGTTCAAAAGATCATAGGTGCGCGCGCGGTAGTCGGGCCACGATTCGATGAACGTCTCATACCGCTGGAGAACCAATGGATCATAGCCAAACGCGCTATACAACCCAAACGCCATACCGCCGTTCTGATAGTAATCGTTGAGATTCCAGGGAAGCACCCGCGCGTCCTGCGGGTCGGTCACAACCCACGATACCTTGCGCCAGTACGCACTCTCCGGCACAGGCGCCGGATTGATCACCCCGCCAAAGGCCCACAAATCAAGCAATACAAGACCTAACGCCAGCCCGCCCAGACCAGTACGCCGCGCCAATCCACCGCGCCAGGCCATCAACAGGCCAGCCGACAGCAGGAACCAGACCAGGAATAGGGCAACCTGGTTGGCTTGATGCCACAGCCGTCCCGCTCCTGGATTCGACTCGCGTCCCCAGGCGAAAGCCGCAAATCCCACCACCATCCAGACCACTGCGCCCCCGACCACGACGAGCACCAATGGACGCGTTATCGATTCAAGCAATCGAGCCCGCTCCCCGTCCCCGTCTCCGGACGCGGACTGGAGCGCCGTCACTGTCAACCCACAGATAGCAGCCCCAGCCAGGGTAAAGAGAAACCCCGCCCTGGCTGGCGCGCGCGTCAACTCAAACATCGGCACAAAACGATAGAACAATCGATGTAGGCTCCCATAGTGCCCAAAGGCCAGCATCAACGCCCCTAACCCCAGCGCAAACAGGAACGGGCTCAACCTGTGTCGCAGACGCAGCCCTATCACCGTCAGTAGTACCGGCAGAACCCCAATATAAAGCACAAACTCGTCGTACAGGCCATCGCCCCAATAGCCGGTGCGCACCGGCTCGCCGAAAAAGTCAGGCACCAACAGGGTCAGCAGGTATCCGGGTGGCCAGGAAAAGCGGGAGGCAAACTCGTAGCTTGGCGCGGCCTGTCGAACTGAATGCTGGACGAACTCTACCATCGGGAGGAGCTGCACCGCCGCCAGTGCAAGTCCGACGAGCAACATCACGCCCGCCTGGGCTAGAGGAAGCACCACAGCCGCAGCCGTGCGGTTTGTACGCCAGCTTTCCCAGGAACAGAAACAGGCCAGAGCCGCTAGCCCCAGTGCTACGTAGATGAAGGTGGCCGTATGTCCTGCCAAGATCGACAGACCCACCGGCAGCCCGCCAACGACGACCAACCCCCAAGAGCGGCGTTTGATAGCGCCTTGATATGCCCAAAGGATCACGGGCAGCCACGCTCCCGTGGTGACAACCCCTATGTGTCCCGCGTACACACGTACGAACGTGTAGCCGCTGAAGGCAAACACGATCCCGCCCATCAGGGCTCCGACGACCGACGCCCCTTCTGTGCGCAGCCACAGGTACACCCCTGTGCCCGCGATCCACAAGTGGAGCACAATGATCAGGCCAAGGGCCCTGGGAATAGGCATCACCAGTGCCAACCAGGTCGGAGGATAGAACAACGCCGGCTGGGGATTAGCGACAAAGGGAACCCCGGAGAAGAGGTAGGGGTTCCAAAACGGGAACTGTCCTTGTTGAACCGAGGAGACGGCAAAGCGCAGCCAATGCAGGAACATATTGGTCAGATCATTGCCGGCCACGATATAGTTAGCTGGAAGCCACAGCACATCCCAATAGGCCACCACACACAGCAAGGCCATAACCCCCACTGGCCACGCGCTGTGCCAGGCCCCGACGATCCACCTTGGCTGTCTTTTTCGCTCCTCGACCAATTCCCGGTTCAAAACTCGCTCCAGTTAACACGGCGAGTATATCACGATTGGCTTTTCCCGCAACCCATTTTGCTGGAGGCCGCCCACGAAAGGCCAGCGGGCAGTCGCCAATATGACGACGACTGCCCGCTGTTTGCTCGCCTGGATAAGGAGCACCGGCGCTGGGCCGCTACTCGGCTTCTTCCCGGGCCTCCTTCAGTTGCTGGAGCTCTGCCGCGTACCGCTGGATCTTGGCCACGGCCGCCACGGCATCGTCCACCCCTTGGCTGCCTGCCCGGAATACACACTCATCCAGCCAGACCGCCTCGTGCTCACAGGCACGTTCAGCCTTGGGGAGGTCCATTTCATCGAACTTGAACCGCTCCGGGAAGGCGCTGGGTACGGGCAGCTTGGATAGCCCCGGCTGGAAGAGTTCGTAGTGATGCATCGCCTCGTAGCCCACCCAACACGGAACCCCCTCGGCCGCCAGCGCATAACACACCACATCGTGATCCGCGCCAAAAACCTCTGGTTGGACGGCGAACACGTAACGATAGAACGAACGTCTCGAGTGCCGTGGGTCTCGTTTCAGGAGGCGAACACCGGGGACCTCGCTCAGGCTCTCCTCCAGGTACGCCGCCATCTCCTCACGCTGCCGGGTCTGTTCGGGAAAGCGTTCGAGGGCCACGTTACCCAGAGCCGCCTGGATCTCCGCCATACGATAGTTGGCCCCCAGGGTAAAGGTCTCTCCCCCTTCGCCGTACGGTGCGACCGCTGCGTGAGCCCGGCCGCAGTCAATGATGCTGGCTGCGCGTGCCGCCAGCTCTGGTGTCCGGCACAACAACACGCCACCCTCGCCCGCCGTCAGAATCTTGGTCGACTGCATACTGAAGGAGCCAAAATGCCCGAGCGTCCCTGCACCCTGGCCGCGCCACTTGGCCCCGTGGGCGTGGGCACAATCTTCGACCACGATCAGGTCGTGTCGCTCAGCGATCTCTATGATCGCGTCCATATCGGCCATCTGAGCGCCCAGGTGGACGGGGAGAATCGCCCTCGTCCGATCGGTGATCGCCGCCTCAACCGCCTGCGGATCGATACAATAGGTCTCGGGGTCGATATCGACGATGACGGGAATGGCGCCAGCCGCCATAGGCGCTGTGGCGGTGGCCTGAAACGTATACGCCGGCACGATGACCTCGTCGCCCCAGCCGATGTCGGCAGCGCGCAGCGCGACCTCCATCGTGACCGTGCCGTTGACCATAGCCACGGCATGTCCGCCGCCCTGCATCTCGACAAACCGCCGTACAAATTCGGTGGTCTGTGGCCCCGGATACGGGTGACCGCCCCATTGGCCGGATTTGATGACGGCCGTAACCGCGGCAACATCCCGCTCATCGTGGACGGGCCAGGCAGGATATGGCTCGGTCCGTGTGGGGGCGCCACCCAAAATAGCCAATTCAGACATAAGATATACCTCCTCGATTGGTTTATTCGTGTATCAGCATAGATCGTACGGCCCGGAGCAGACGCGGTCCAGCCTCCGGTCCAATAGACATCGTCTCCTCATAGAAATCGCCCGGCTGGAAAGGATCCTCGGGGAAGACAAAACCCTCTTGCGGGAGGATGTAGCCCAGCTCGTCGTTTGCCAACCCAATGATCCCGGCTACCTCCGCTCCAGCCTGCCGCATCTCAGTTTTCAGAGCCAGCCCCAACTTGGGCAACAGCTCTCCAGGCACTCCGGCGAGCCACATCGGGCCAATACTCACCAGGCTGGTCTCGGTGCTCACTGTGCCGTCTTTGTTCAGGACGTCAAGCAGCAAGCCAGCCTCCACGGCCATCTGGAATACGGGGTTCATCATCGGAATGACAAACTCGCACCGCCTGTGCTCCAGGTGCTCGACCGGCCTCAGCTCTGCGCCAGCGAGCGCGTCCAGCGCTGCCCGTGCCAACGTCCCGCCCATCTCTTCCGCTTCCTCAAACGAGTGGGCCTCCACATCCGGCGTCATCATTCCACCCAGCGCCCCAGCAAAGAACAGACAGGGTCCACCCGTCTCGATCTCGACCTGACGCCGCAGGTAACCTGGATAGTCGGATGTGATGTGCGGGTTGTCGTCCCACAGTACCTCAGGATGGCAGGCAAAGTCCACCATCGTCACCAGAATTGCCTTTTTCTCCGGCTGCCAGAACTGAGCACACAGCAGTTCATCGTCCACGATCTGCGGATCGCGCCCATTCTTGGCAACGCCCTGCACCCGAACCGCCGCACTCCGCATCCACGCGGGCTGCACCTGGCCCAGGGCCTCCAGCACCGTGTCAACGATCCTGTCCTTCGTACCGGCGAGATAGTGCGAATCTACACCGGAGGTCATCATATCGGGGCCCCACAGACCCATAGTGTCGGGACCGTGATGCGTGTGCGTGGAGGCCAACACAAGCGCCGTACCCGGACTCTGCTCATTGACGCGCTCTTCGATCTCCTGGCAGTGAGAACGGCCTAGCCCGATCAGATCCAGCGCAGCCAACGCCAGGTTTGTGCCGCCCAGTCGTAGTGCCGCCACGCGTACGGCCAGATCGTCGTGCACGCTTTGAGCCACTCGATCCCGCCCAAACCCGGCCAGGTAGACTGGGCGCTCCTTATCCAGAGCAGGTGTGATCGTCCGATGGGCATATCCGACGCTGAAGGTCTGTTCCGTCATACGGGCCTCCGAATAGATGGGGGAATCCCCCTAGTCTCTGCCTCTCTCGCGCAGCATGTCCCGAGTAGATGCTATCAAAGCCTCCCGAACAGCCAAAGGGTTCTCCCCTGCCTGCTCGATGCCCAACAGCACCCCTCCCACCACCGGAGGAGCGTCCAGGCGCACCAGCCGGGCTCCTGGCGCAACAGGATGGATCGTCTCTCCCATGACGTCTGCCAACAATGGGCTGCCAGCGAAAAAGGAACCGGCCATAACCACGTCAAAACCCAAAGTCTCAAAGCTCAGTTGGCGAATGACTCCATTCGCCATACTGCCCAGCTCCCGTCCGGCCCACAGAATCAGATCCCGAGCCACAGGGTCGCCCTCAGCGGCCACCTCGAACACGATAGGAGCCGCCGCTGCGTGCAAATGGTACCTTCCCAGGGTCAGTCCGTCCAACACATCCTCGATATCGCTGGCCTCGAACAACGCCACAACGGCCTGAGTCAGGCGGGTGGGCGGTCCACGCCAGGTCCACTCGTGAGCGACCGCCTGAATCGCCTTCATCACCAACTCACTGGCCCCTGCCGCCTCTCCCAGCCAGGAGAAACCGGTCATACGCCCCTCCCGCCTCTCCCGGTCCCTGCCCCAGCAGTTGCAGCTCGTGCCCGCTACGACCGCCACGCCCCAACCATCCGCTGCCCCTGCCAGCAGACCGATGATCGAATCGTTGACGACCTCCACGGGCCCATCCAGCCCCAAAGTCCCGATAGCCTCCAAGGTCGGCGTCCGCTGAGATAACGGCCAGTCGTATCCGCCGATGCCAAAACCAGCCCCTGCGATCTCTGTCCGAGAGACCCCAGCAGCCGTCAATGCCTCCTGCGTCGCGGTGTAAAGCACCGCGGCCAACCCATCGTAGCCAATACCACTGGGGCTTCCAGGGTCCGGGTTCCCAGGTCCAGCTACCCCAAAACCCAGCGCCCGTCCAGAGCAGTCCGCAATCAAGGCGTGGGTCTTGGTGCCGCCGACGTCAACGCCCAGGAAAAATCGGTCCATGCTCATGTCCTCTGAAAATCCGTCACCTAATATGCTCAGAATCTACCCGTAAACTCGCTCAAACCCCCGTCTCGGGGGTGTCTTTCGCCCCCCGAGGACGGGAGCTAGAGCAGCTTTATTTAGGATAGATGCTCAGAACTGTGGCAGGTGGGCCCGGTGGGTACGCAACAGGTCATCCAATACAACCTGAACCTTGTTGGCCGCAGGCCCCAGCGGGTGGACGAGCAGTGCCTGATAGGCCGCATCTAGATCGCCGTGCACGGCTGCCTCCACCGTGAGCAGTTCATACATCTTGACGTGGGCCAAAAGGCCAAAACAGACGGGAGGCAACGGTTCAGCCGGCAAGGGAAAAACTCCCGTACCATCCACCCGACAGGGCATCTCCAACACCCAGTCCTCCGGCCAACCCGCCACCGCCCCGTTGTGGCGCACATTGACGACGAGGGTCTCTCCCAGGTCGTTGGCGTGAGCGTTAAGCAGTTGGGTGGCGATGGTCGAATAGTATGCCCCGCCGCGCTGCATCAGGCTTTCAGGCGGCTCCGATCGATCGGGCTCGGCGTATTGCCGCAGTAGCCCTGCCTCGATTGCCATCACCTCCTCCGCCCGCGAGGGAGGCCACCGGGTCTGAGCGGCCAACTTGAGCCCGGTGTGGTAATAGTACTGGAGGTAGTAATTCGGGATCATCCCCAGCGCCTTTACTGTCCGTGGGTCCCACTCAGGATCAGAACTGGACTCAAGCTCCTCCAGGTAGCCATCGAGGATCATCGGCCACATGTCCTGGCCGTCCAGCGTGAACCCCCGGTGCCAGGATAGGTGGTTCAGCCCGAGGGTATCCAGTTCAGCTCGCTCAGGGGCGATCCTAGCGCCCTGACGTTCCTCCAGCGCCTGCAGGATCCACATCTTGGCCGTGATCGGCGAGTTACATACACCCACCGCTGGCACGTCCGGTGCATACCGGCTGAGGGCCTCGGTGACCAATCCGGAGGGATTGGTAAAGTTCACCAGCAGGGCGTCCGGGGCCAGTTCCTGCATGTCCCGGGCGATGTTCAGCACCACCGGGATCGTGCGCAGGGCCTTTGCCATACCCCCGACGCCCGTCGTCTCCTGGCCGATCAGACCGTGCCGGTGGCCCAGGTATTCGTCCTCCCGGCGGGCCTGCATCCCCCCCACCCGAAGCTGCGTGATCACATAGTGAGCACCGCGCACCCCTTCGCGCTGATCGGTCGTCAGATGCACGTCGAAGGGAGCATCCTTGGCAAGCACCATATGCTGGGCGAACCCACCCACGATTTCCAACCGCTCCTCCGAGATATCCATCAACCACAGCTCAGTCAACGGAAAGGAAGCAACCCGCTCCAAGAAACCGTTGATCAACTCTGGCGTATAGGACGATCCCCCGCCGATAACGGTGACCTTCATTGTCTTGTCTCCTCCAGATCTTCCACTTTGATAACCTACGAACCTCCTCACCCCCAGAACTGCGGCAGGTGCTCCCGATACGTCGCCAGATAGTCATCAAGGATCTGCCGCGCCACGTCCAGGTCAGTGACCACCGGGTCCAGGAGCAAGCACTGGAGCGCAGCCCGCCGATCACCGTGAATGGCGGCGTCAACGCACAGACGGGTCACCGTTATCTCCCGCCGGCACAGTTCGGCCACGCCCTCCGGCAGAGAGCCGATTCCGATTCCCTTTATGCCTGCTCCGCTCACCAGCCCGGGCACCTCGACGATGGCCCTGTCAGGTAGGTTCGTGATGTAGCCCTGGTTGGGCAGGTTCACCGCCAGATGATAGTGATTTCCCGCCGCAGCCACGTTCTCGATCATCTCCAGCGCACCCTCGCTGTCCGCTTCGCGCAGGTGAGCTATGGTCGTCTTTCCATCAGCCATGTTGCCGATATCGCGATGGCCAAAGTCGCGAAACTGCGCCATCAGGTCCCAATCGTAGAGGCTCACGTCGTACTTGTCCCACGGTTTGGTGAGCGGATCGCTCACCCACGGCAGATACTCGCACAGATGCTCGTCGCCGGGAATGGGGAACAGGCCAAAGGCATCGTACACCCGGCGGGTCAGCGGCTCAAAGGTCGGATCGAAGGATGCCCAGCGCTCGGCAAAGAGGGGATACAGGTCCTCGCCGGTCCGTCTATCCCGCAGATCGAGCATCCAGGTAAAGTGATTGAGCCCGGCGGCCTTGATATCAACCCGTTCCAACGCCTGATGTGAGATCTGCTTTAGCAGCGGCCATATCTGGGGGTGCGCGTGCGTGCTGATCTCGCCCTCCGGCACGTCGATACCCAGATGGTCCGCCAGCACGAATCCCACCATGCCGTACCCTGCGTGGATCTGGTGGCACAGCCCGACGACCTTGATCCGGCTATACCGTGCGATAGCGTCGCACATGCGCATCATCGGGTTCGTATAGTTGATGAACCAGGCGTCAGGGCACGCCTGTTCCATATCGCGCACGATCTCTATCACCGGGCCGATGTTTCGGGCGGCGTGGGCAAAGCCCCCTGGGCCGCCGTTCTCAGCGTATGGCTGTCGCACGCCGTATTTCAGCGTGATCTCGTAATCCGAGCGCCATAACCCCTCGCGCGGGCCTACCTCAATGGCGGAGACGACAAACTCGGCGCCGTCCAACGCCTCAGCGTGGTGGGTGTGCGTGCTGAGCGTCATGCGCGCATCCCACGCCCGGTTAAGCCGCTCGGCCAGCCGCGCCATCAAGGCCAACGTCTCGGCGTTTCGATCCACCAGCGCCAGATGGCTGCCGCGCAGCCGGTCGCTGCCCATCAGCGCAGCGATGGTGTTGAGTCCAAATATCGCACTTCCAGCACCTACGATGACAACTTTGGTTGGTACCATCACTCTACCCCCGCTCTGCGACGGCCTGTGCAAAAATGGCGGGTGGCTCCAGCCGCTCGTAGCGAAAGCCCTCGGCGTATGCGGTCCCCAACTGCGCGCCAGTCTTGCCGTCGACAGCCCGCACGCCCATCTCGACCAACGGTTCGTACCGCGTGGGATCGATCCCGGCCAGGATCGCCTCCTCTACCCCGGCGGATCGGGCTTCCTCCAAGAACTCGTCAATCGTGAGAACCATCTGGGATTTGTAGGCATACAGGGCCTGCAACTTGTGCTCGATAGTCCCGGTGGTATCGACCAGCTTGTTCAACTGCCAGTCAGCCTTCGAGTACCAGTACCACTCGCTCACGCGATGTGGCTCCAGCCCCTCCTCAAGTTGCTCAGGGTGATAGAGATTAAAGTGGGCAAAGGCCGCCGCATCGGAGGTCGCCCAGGCAATGGCCCGGTGGTCCGGATGACCCTCGAACGGAGCAAACGGATCCCAGGAAAAGATCACGTCGGCTTTGAGCTGCCGGATCAGGCGCATCACGTGCCCGCGCAGCACCGAGGGCTTTACGTCGCACAGGTCGCCGTCGGTGTATCCCAGCAGAAACACACCTTTGGCCCCCAGGGCAGCCGCCGAGCCCTCGGCCTCCGATCTCGCGACGGCGCGCAATTCCTCGGCAGACATACGGAACGAGCCGCAGTCGTTGTCAGTGGCGATGCACAGGTATACATCGTGCCCCTCGGCAGCCATCCGCGCCAGGGTTCCGCCAGCGCAGAACTCGGCGTCGTCGCCGTGGGCGGCGATGCTTAAGACAACTTGACTCATATTGATTATCCTTTCACTCCCGTCATCACGATACCCTGGGTAAAGATATGTTGGCTGAAGAAAAAGATGACCATGCAGGGTATAACCATAACAACAGAGGCAGCCGCGATCAGGTGGGTGTTCACCGAATACAGCGCGTTGAACGTCTGCAGGCCGACGGCCAGCGTCCAATTCTCCCGGCTGTGGAGATAGATCAGCGGCTCGTAGAAATCGTTCCACGCCCAGATAAAGTGGAGAATGCCGACGGCGACGATGGCCGGGCGAGCCTGAGGCAGGATGACGTGCCAGAAGGTCTGCAACTGGCTGGCCCCATCGATACGCGCCGCGTCGTCCATTTCCAGCGGGATCGTCATGATAAACTGGCGCAGGAAAAAGACATCGTAGGCATTGGCAAAGAACTGGGGCACGATCAACGGCAGCAGCGTATCTACCCAACCCAGCTTGTTGAAAAAGACATACATCGGGATCAGGCGTACCTGGCTGGGCAACATGATCGTCGAGAGCAGGACCACAAACAGGACATTCAGGTACGGCGCTCGAAAGCGGGAGAAGCCATACGCCACCATCGTGGAGGAGATGAGCATCCCGGCCATGCCGAGCGTGATGACGATGAGCGTATTGACGAGGTATTTGTCAAATGGCACGCTGGTCAGGGCTTCGGGATAGTTCTCCCAGTGCATCTCCAGATGCTGGATCTGCTCTTGCTCGGCGATGACCAGTTCGAATGTCTCATCCGGGTTTGCCGGGTCTACGAATACCCCCTTGCCCTCGGGGAGATTCTTGGTCAGCGCCATCTGGCGCGCTTCCCCATCGACGGTCACCGCGTACAGGGGCTCTTCTTTACCATCGACCTCCACCATCGTGTACTCCAGGGGAATCAGAGGTGGCGGGCTGCGCCGCAATTGGTTACGATCTTTGAGAGATGTGGAGAACATGAATAGCAATGGAATAAAGACCACCACGGCTCCGGCTGCAAGGATAAGGGTCGTGATGATCTTGCCCAGCAAATCTTGGGCTTTGATGCCGATAAAGAACGAACGGCGAGTCCTGACCTCGTTTTTTCGGACTGGGGTCGTCATGTCAGTTTCTCCCCCTCAGCTCACCTTCATAGTACACCCACACCACCGAAGAACGAAAGACCAGCATCGTAAGGACCAATACGATGACCAGTAGGACCCAGGCCATTGCGGAGGCATAGCCCATGTCAAAGTACCTGAAGGCGTTCTGATACAGGTAAAGGTTGTAGAACAGGGTGGCCCGGGCCGGCCCCCCAACGTTGCCGGCGGCGTTACCGATGACGTACACCTCGGTAAAGTACTGGAAAGTGCCAATCAGGCCCATCACCAGGTTGTACAAGATCACGGGTGTCACCATAGGGAGTGTGACGTGACGGAAACGCTGCCATAGATTGGCGCCATCGACCCTGGACGCATCATAAAGGGCCGTTGGCACCCCCTGGAGCCCGGCCAGGTATATGATCATGCTGCCTCCCACGCCCCACAGGCTCATGATCACAAGCGCCGGCATCGCCCAATCCGGATCCTGCAACCAGCCAGGCCCCTTGATGCCAAACAGCTTTTCAAGCATCGGATTCAGAAAGCCGACCCTGGGATTGAACACACGCATCCACATCAACGCGACCGCCACACCGGCGATCACTGAGGGGAGGTAGTACAGCGTCCGCCACAAGTTGACACCGGGAACCTTCTGATTGAGCAGAATCGCTAAAAAGAAACCGACGATCAGTCCCAAGGGCAGGGCCAGCGAGGCAAAGTAGACGGTGACCTTGAGCGACGTCCAAAAGAGGGGATCCTTGAAGAGATTATGGTAGTTTGCCAGGCCCAGCCACTGTGGAGCATCAAGGATGTTGTACTTTGAGAAGGAAAAGTACAGAGAGGACAGCATCGGACCGGCGGTCAACACGATAAAGCCGATGATCCACGGACCGATAAAAAAGTAGGCCCAGGCTGCCTCCCGTCGAGACATGGTCCAGAAGGGTCTGCGATACGGTCTCACCTCCGACTTTGTTTCCATAGCACGGTCTCCTTATGAGGCGGGCGGCGCATCAGACACCGCCGCCCGCCAGACATCCTACCCGGCGGCTGGCAACCCGAAATTGCTCTGAGGGGATCGCCAGGTCCCCAAGGTCTGGATCTGACGATCCAGACCGAGCAGAATCGGATCTACTGAGCCCACCGGTCTACCCTATCACTGATTCGCCCAATACTCGTCCAGGATCCCCTGGATCGTGTCGTTGGTCTCGTCAAGGACAACCTGCGCGTCGGTGTTCTCGCCGGAGTAGACGAGATCCGCGGCATTGTTCATCGCATCCTCAACTCTGCCCCACTCCGGCACCCAGGACTCGTGGTTCGGGTCATCCAGATAATCGATTGCCCCGTAGACCACGTCATAGTCCAGGCTGGGCCAGCGCTCGGCCAGCACATTTCGGAAGTCATCCTCCACCGACCTAAGAGCCGGCAGGCAGCCGTAGATCAAGCACACGTCCATCACGTGCTCGGGGCTGGCCAGCCACTTCATCACCTCCCAGGCCGCCTCCTTGTTCTCGGCCGCCTCGGGAATGGTAAAGTTGTCGGCGTGGATGGGGGCCACGCGGGTACCCTTGTGATTGTAGGGCACTGGCGCGATGTCGTACTCAAACGGCAGATCGACCAGGCCTTCGGGGAAGAACCAGGTGTGGCTGTGGAACATGGCCACCATACCGCCGCCGAAGGGGTCGCCGCCGACGGTGTAGTATGCCTCCTGGCCAGCATAGTCCGGGATAAAATAATCCTTCCATATGCCGTCGCTGATCCACTGCAGGCCATCGACCCACTCTTCTGCATTCGCCGTGGCGGTCCTATAGTCGTCCGTGGTGGGTCGCCCCACGTTTGGCGCGCCCCATATTGCGAGCGCCTCACGCCCGCTAGCCCACGAGTCATCATAGCCCCACTGGGCGATGTCCTCCGGGTCAAAGTCCGACGACGTGGCGTCGTTCCCATTGGCGTCCAGCGTCAGCTTCATCGCCATCTCGCGCAGCACGTCCATCGTCCACGACTTGTCGCCATAGTCGTGGGTGGGGTAATCCAGTCCGGCGGCGTCTAGCAGGTCCTTGTTGTAGAAGACGAACGAGGGGTAGAGGCCAAGCGGCAGGCCGGTGTTCTTGTCCGGGTACTCGTTGAGCGACACCGCCGGGCCGTAAAAGTCGCTCAGATCGAACTTTTCGGCATCTATGAAAGGCGTGACGTCCGCCCAGGTGTCGTAGAACTCGGCGATGGTGGAGACACCGTTGGGGCCAACCAGTTGGGGCGCGGTGCCGCCGGCCAGCATAGCCAGGTAGCGCTCTCCCGCTTCCTCGTGGGGCACGATGAGGAACTCGACCTCGATATCGTCATGGGTCGAGTTGAACTCCTCCTGTAGCGCCTCCTGGGCCGCGATCTGATCCGGGTCGGTGCCCGTCCCCATACCAATAAAGATCACGACCTTGGCTGCCTCAACGGGCTCGGCAGGCTCAGCGGGCTCGGCGGGCTCGGCGGGCTCAGGTTCCTCCGCCGGAGGAGCCTCTGTCGCCGTCGGACCGCAGGCCGCAAACAGCATACTCACCAGCACAAGCAGGCTGATGACCAATCCGATAGACTTGCGATTCATCTTTTTCCTCCCTAGATAGGTGACTAGCGTTGTTCAAACGGACCAGATTCAGTACTTGCTCATGACTCTTGTCTCTCCCTATTCACCCCCTTTCTTTGAAGTACCGTGGGGCAAGCTTGTACACCTGCCGCTTCCTATCTCCAGGAGAGCGGCTCTTAAGAGCCACCCCACATCCTATGTTGAGGCTACCCTCCCGCCTGCTCACCGATAATGATGTCCCTCCGTTCCTCCATCGCCTCCCGCAGGCGGTTCGCCTCCGGTGGATAGACAAAATAGTACGGTATAGTCACCAGCAGAGCCACAGCCCAGAACCCGGCCGCCAGCACCAGCAACGTTCGGGTCAGGCCAAAGCGATCAGCATAGTTGCCAAATAGGATGATGACCACCGACGCCACCGCCCCTTGAACGAACTCTGTCAACGCCATCGCCGTGCTGCGCAGCTCTGGCCGTATCACGTTCTGAACCAAGGGCTGCTTCACGCCGCGCCTGGTCCAATCCAGAAAGAAACCAGCAGAAACCGCGGAGGCGATGATGGGGCCAGAGGTGAGCGCCCGGGTCAGAAGATACAAAATCGCCGGAAAGGCCAGAACGATAGAAACTGCCGAGACAGAGATACGTCCGAATCTCGGCCAGCGACCATCCGCCCAGTCAGCCACCAGGCCCCCCACCAGGCTCCCTACCGCCAACGAGATCACGACACCTCCCAGCATCAGCGGCGCATCCGCCTCCGAGAAGCCCCGATCGTCTACCAGCCAGGTCACAAAAAAAGCCGACAGGGCATTGATTGGCGTCATCACAAAAACGCCTTGAATAAAGTTCACCCATACCGTCCGACTGCGCATCACCTCCTTGACATCTGCAAGCTGGAACCGGAATCGGGCCGCCGACTCTTCCGTGATCACCTCCTCCAACTCCGGCTCCGCCCCACCCCGTACCGGGTCGCGCACCAGCACCGCGATGACCAGACCTGAAAGGATGCTCGCGATGCCCAGGCTGATAAAGGCCCACCGCCATCCCACGTCTGGAACATTCAGCATCTCGCCGAACGCAAACGCGCCGATCACGATGCCAAACATGCCGATGGCGCTGATGGTGCCCATCGCCTTGCCCCGCTGGCGCGGACCGAACACGTCCGCCAGCATGCTGAACGCCGCCGGGTACAGGCAGCCCAGACCCAAACAGGCGATAACGCGCACCGCCAGGAGCTGCCAGTAACTCGTGACCAGCCCGCACACCAACGTCCAGATGCCCCACAGCCCGGTGCCGATCACCAGGATCCACTTGCGGTTGTAGCGATCAGCCGCCATACCCCAGAAGGGGCCGCTGAATGTCTGAAGGATGATGCGGACGCTGTTGATCACGCTCAGAGCTCCATAATCCAGCCCCAGCGAGTTACGCACCGCCGGAAAGAGCATCGGCAGGGCTTGATCCTCGGCGCTATCGATAAAGAACCCAAATCCCAGGGCGGTGAGAATCCTGGCGCGCTCACCTCGGGTCTTGGTCGCCTTGACGTCGGTGCTCATTTTTCGACTCCTTTCGTCGGCCCTGGTTTCTCGTCCACCTCGATCCCGAACTGTCTCCGCAGTTTTTCATACCCTTTCTGGCATACACCCTGCACGTAGAACTCGCACTTCCACTCGCCGGGGCCACAGAAACGCTCCAGGTCATCCGGGGTGACCCGTTCGGCCAGCAGTCGCTGCAGGTCCTCAAAGCCCGTCTCCTGCCCCGTGCGTAACCCCAGGTGTTCCAGCACCGCCGCGTCCTTGGTGATCTTGTTCTGCCACCCGGTGACGCAGCGTCCCTCCTCCTCCGACCAATAGCTGCATTGGTAGCAAAAGACGTCATAGCCGTAGATGGACTCTACCACCAGGTCCGGGGAGGGCTGCATTCGGGAGACCAGCTCCGTATATCCAGCGCGGAACAGCGGGTAGCCGAAGAGCTCCTCGAAAGCACCGGCGCACAGATGATGATGCCCCATCAGCCGAATCCGCTGGTTCAGGTCCTGCGGAAAGATCTGCTCCAGTTGCTCCGCCGGCCAGGGGGACCCGTGCGTACCGACGTCCAGGCCCTCCCTGAGGGACGCCTGCTCGGTCCCCGGCAGTGGCTCGCTCATCAACTGAAACAGCGGCTCCAGATCACCAAAGCGCACGAGGCGGAATGCCTCCCCCATACGTCCCGGCCCCAGGTCAAACGCCTCCGCCACCGCGTTCGCCTGTTCTTGGAGAAAGAGCCCCAACAGTGGCCGCATATCCCCTTCCATGGAGGATTCCAACCACGGCATACGGCGCCCCCACGTCTGAAGGTGCAGGCGATACTGGTTCATCGTGTTCTGCATCATCGTCCTGTGAGCGCACAGTGCCTCTATCTTGGTCTCCATGGTCTCAGAGACATCCTCGCCATGGTTCGCTCCTGGAAGATCGCGGCCAAAGTACCAGCGCTCGCACACGGCAAATGGCTCCAGGCCCTCGTCAAAATGCTCGGGATGGTGTAGATCAAAACGGGAGACCCAGAACGCCTCATCCACTGCACGCGCCACCTGGGTATGATCCATATTCTCCTCGTACAGTCCAAAAGGATCAAAGGTAAACACGGCGTAGGGCCGATACTTGCGAAATAGATAGACGATCCGCTCGCGCAGAGCGACCTCGGATACATCCGCCAGGCAGTCGGTCTCGTAACCGAGCTCGACGATCTCAGAGATGCCCATAATCCTGGCTGCCTCGCGTAGCTCCTCCGCGTTGCGACGTTTGGTCTCCTCCAATGTCAGTCCTACCGAATCCTTGCAGTCATCCGTCACCCTGACCAGGATCACCTGCCACCCCTGGTCGGCGAACTTTGCCAGGGTAGCCCCGCAGAACGCCGCAGCATCGTCCGCGTGGGGACTGATGACCAAAGCTGTCTTCATTGACCAACCTCCTCGTTCAAATCAGGTACCGTGTCCCTGGAAAACACAGGCTCCTTCTCTAGAAAGACAGACCGTGACAAACTTGCTCCACCAGTGCACGGTTCATCGGTCGGGCGTTGATGACGCTATAGGGCAGGCCCTCAGCCTCGACGTAGGCCAGCAGCGTAAGGAGAGCCGCCTCGACCTCGGCCAGCGAAAGGCCCAGATCCCGCGGCTGGAAACGGACCCGCGTCGCCTCCAGTATGCGCTTTATGCGCTCTGGCTGGTTCTCCTGCAACCGGGACATCAATAGAACGCCCAGACATACGAGTTCACCGTGGACAAAGCCTCGTCCCGTCCTATGCTCGACGTTGTAGGCAAAGAAATGCTCCGAGCCCTCCTCGGGCCGGCTGTGTCCCACCCGCAAGCACAGCGCATTCTCGCCCGCATAGGCCTCGACCAGCCACTGCAGTGCTTCCTCGGTCACGGCGTGGATACCCTCCGCGCGTTCCTCGATGCCATCCTCCAACGCTGCTACCCGGCGGGCCACATCCGCATCAAACCGAATCAGCCCTTGGCCGGCCGCCGCCCGCCAATCCCACAGTGCCGTGTGTATCGAGAGGATATCGCCGACGCCGGCACGGTTCAAATGTGGGGGGGCGCTCTCCATCAGCCAAAAATCTGCCAACACCACCTGGGGGACAACAAAGCCGATGTAGCGCACCTTGCCCTCTTCTCGGACGGCGATCGTGTTGGTGACGCACGCATCGACAGATGCTATGGATGGCACCAGCACCGGATCCACACCCCGTCGCCAGGCCACGTACTTTGCCATATCCAGCGCCATCCCACCGCCCAGGCCCACGACCGTATCGGCCGGAGGTAGTCCGGCCTCCACCCTCTCTACCTCCTCCCGGTCCATAGACTCGACAAAGCACACGTTTGTGGGGGACTCGCCGACCATAGGCTGCGCAACCCTCCACGGCTCTGGCATCGTCAGGAGCAGATAGCGACCCCAGTTTCGGCTGGCCTTTTCCAGTATCGCCCGCCCAAACAACAGTTGGGGAGCCATCGCCTGAGCGACCAGTTCCGGTGATACGTCGGGCAGCAGCGTCATATCACCCCCGCTCTCTCACGGTATCGTGTGTCTGGCCGTCCAGATACACCGTGCGCACCAGCTCCAGCCGTTCAACCGGAATATGCCACAGATCCCACGACAGCACCAGTCCGTCAGCGCCAGCCGCACGAAACCCGTCCAGATCCGCCGCGATCTGCCGGGGGCTCAGGTTGGTTACCCCCTCGACCTCAACCAGCTCGATACCCGCCAATAGCGTGGTAACCCCAGCAGCGCGGCCCCTTCTGACCTCCGCGGCGAGGGCCTGCGGCGCCAATCCCTCCTGTCGCAGCGAGTCCCGGTTTCGCGGAAGGGACAGACCGGTCGCCACAGCAAGCCAACCCAACACGTCCGACTCACTGACCCACCCTTGTTCCACGAGCCAGTCAGCCAGCCGCAACAACTCAAAGGGCAGGCCGGCCGGACCCAAGGTATGCCCGTACGACATGACTTTGATCCATTCGCAGTGCGGAGCCAACGCTTTGAGATCCTGACCGACCAGAAACGTCACGGCGGGAGAGAAACAATCCAGCCCTACCGCCAGACCCTCAGCATGGATCAAGTCGGCGGCAGCCTGAACAAACCTGCTCACGCTGCGAGCGCGAAAGACCAGAAACGCTTCCAGGGCCGCCAGGTCGGCGTCGTACGCAGCCATCTGCGCGCCCGGCGAGCCAAGCAAAGCCTCCAAGAAACCCGAGACTCGCTCCGGCTTGCTCAGTAAGGCCTTGATGTGGCGCTGCGTGACCTCCAGGTCGATCCCTTCGTCCGCCGCGGCCTGATGGCAGTCGTCACAGAAACACGCCAACCAGCGCCCAGGATCGGCCACCGGGGAGGGGTAGCGAATCCTGTCCAGGAATATCCCGTGGTAGTTTTCCTGTTGTATCGTTTGGTACAGATGATCCAGGACAGCCTCCCGCACCGCAGGTCTGTTGGGACAGACAAACGTGAACTCTGGCATACGCCGGAATCCAGGCACCGGATCCCCACCCAAACCGACCGTCTGCCATTCAGGCCGTGGCACGAACGTGGAATCACCCGTGAGCAGTGGATGCCAGCGAAAGAGCTGCGCGCCCCTCCGAACGGTCTCCTCACGGCAGGCAGCGACGAGGGCTTGGGGCACGTTCCACCCCAACAGAACGTCGGAAATCGGCAGTCGATCGAACGCAGCGCGCAAGCGGGCTCGGGCGTCCCCTGGGGAAATAGCGACGAGACCGGGGCCATCCTCCAAATACTGCACAGCGAGTCTGTTCATCGGCATGCCAGCTTCAGACGGATCGTTCCAATCCACCATCACAACCACACGAGCGACGGATCACCAACTCTGTGGGCAAAAGCACCAGCGGGTCAGCCTCACCGGTGCGCAGCAGGCTTACCAACTGGCGGACCGCCTCCCGCCCCGTCTGTTCGATGGGCGCTCGGACCGTGGTCAAGGGTGGCATCAGGTAATTGGCCAGGTGCACATCATCGAAGCCGACCACCGCAAAATCCTCGGGTACCCGCTTGCCGGCCCTTTGAAGGGCAGCGATGACGCCGGTTGCCGCCTCGTCATCCCCCGCGAAAATGGCATCTATCTGCACTCCTTGCCGGAGCCACTGTTCCACCGCAAGCTGGGCTATGTCTTGGTCGAATCCCCCCGTTGCTACCAGCGCTGGATCGAAGGGAATGCCGTGGCTCTCCAGAGCTTCACGATAGCCCAACTCACGCCAATAGGAATCCTCGTGGTTCTCTGGCCCCCGGAGAAACGCGACACGCCGGTATGCGTGCACCTCGAGCAAATGGTCGACCAACTCCCGAGCGCCGGCTTTGTTTTCAATCGTGATATAGGGGATGTTCAATCCATCCGGAGGGGCCTGGTACAGCAATACCACCGGAAAGTCGATCTCGTACAAGTGTACAAGCTCTGCATCCTCCAGACTGGCAGCAAACACAAGCAACCCATCGGTGTTATGAGGCCCCATCGGTCGACGATATCCCGGCCCTGGACTCGGTCCATCCCCTGTACAATGGATCAGCAAACCCAGACCTGCCTCCCTGGCGCCGGCCTCTATGCCGCTGAGGATAGGGGTGAAAAAGGGCGCAGAGACATCGGTGGTGAGCAGGCCGATCATGTTCGTCTTTCGGCTCGCCAGGCCCCTGGCGGCCGCAGACGGGTGATAGTTCAGTTCCGCGATGGCGGCCTGCACCCGCGCCGTCGTCTCCTCGGAGACAGGGGCGGTCCGGTTCAAGACGCGGCTGACGGTAGCGGTGGAGACGCCGGCCAATTTCGCAACATCGGCAATAGTAGGGGCTTCAAGCTCAGACATCACACTCCGAATCCAAACGGGGACTCTGGCAATGTAAGCGCTTTCAGAAAGCGCTTACATTATACCCAATCGGACAGCGCTTGTCAAGCAATTGATGATTGAGATTCGGTCATAAATGGCTTATCGGCGCGAATCGTGGGACACAGCGCCCTCAAAACAACGCGAAAACCTGGTTCTAGTGGGGCAAACTGCCTACTTTTGCCAGGAAAACCACCCCTCCGATGGGACGTCAGGAATTATGACCGAATGTCAGATTGATGAGATTCTTGCGAGGAGATTCTGCAGAACCCAGCCAATCCGGCGGCCATGGACGGCCGCTCGATGTCTGGCTAGGCAGCAGCCTGTCCGAGGAAATCCAGGACCGCCAGACCGACCTCTCCTGGTCGCTCCATCGACGCCAGGTGGCCTGCATCAGGGATGAGCACGTAACGCGCCTGGGTGAGCAGGCGCTCCATACGCATCTGGCTCTCCCGAGTGAACGTGTTCGACCGCTCCCCGCGAATAACCAGCACCGGAGCCCGTAGCTTTGGCACGGCACGCCAAATGTCGACGGGCACGCTGGCAAAGATGTGCGCTTCCCACTCCGGCGAATAAGCCAACTCCACCCCACCCTCGGCCCGTTCCCGCGTCCCTGCCTCGACGTACGCCCACAGGCTGGCATCAGACCACCCGGCAAAGAACCGCTTGCCCCTGTAATGATCATAGCAGGCCTGGCGGCTGGACCAGGTTCTGCACCGTCGCAGGGCCTCCTGGACCAGCGGCAGCCTGCGACGCAGGCCCAACCACCGCGATACACGCACCATCCACAGCCAAGCTGGCGGCAGGATAACTGGCTCGACCAACACCACGCTGCGAAACAGATCCGGGCGCGAGACAGCGGCCCATAGCGTCAAGTCCCCGCCCATGGAGTGTCCAACACCAATGATCCCTTTCAGTCCCACGTCATCCAGCCCATCGATCAAGTCGTCCGCCATCACGTGCCAATTCGGTGCGCTCTCTGGCCGGCTACCCGGCCACAGCGGGCGCGACGGCAGGCTGAAAACGTGATAGTGTTCAGTGAGGATATCCACCAATAGCTGGTATGCTCCAGGTGCGAAGCCGTTAGCGTGGGCCAGGTGCAGAAAAGGACCGTCGCCACCAAAGTCGACGACAGGAAACAAACGCCCAGTGACTCGCCGATCAGCCATGCTCACTGATGGTCAGTGCGGCCATTCCCGCTACGAACTTGCGTTTGCCGCCGTGAGACGGATGCCGGATGTAGGGAGCCAACACGCCGATGCGTCCCAGCGCCCGCTCTGCCACGCGACCGATGGCGACGGGACGTGCCGATGGGAACAGACCCAGGAAACAACGCAGCACCTCGAGTCCATCATCCAGGTCGCGGCCTGGGGCACGGTTGGAAAGCGGGTCCCCGTCACCGAAGGGATGCCAGGGGAAAGCATTCCACAGCACACAATCCATGCGCGCTCCCAGCGCCTCCCACACGATCACAGCCGAGCGCTCGACCCACAGGACCTCCCGAGCGCTGGTCCGCGCCAGGCGATCCTCGAGGCCGTATGTCCAGCTCAACCGCTCCGGACCGACCAACTGCGTTTCACAAGTGAAAGGAATGCCGGAAAAGCGACATCCAGCATACCCGGCCGCCTCACCGACCAACACATATCGCGCTGCGGCAAACACCTCCAGATAATGGCGCAGATTCGACCACCGCGCCGCTGCCCCGCCCGGACGGTCCAACTGTGGATCGGTATCTCGATATTGATTAAGCGCACCGTCGCCGCGAAACGAAATCAGCAACTCGTGCAGACCATCGAGGACCATCATGCATCCATCACGCCATCATCTTGCCCATCTGTCGCAGCAGTGGGATCACTTCTTCGGGAAGCGTCGGTGGCTCTTTGCCCAAGGCGTAGCATCCCAGAATCACACCCGCTGTCCATTCGATGACGCCCGAGATGTTTGCCGCTTTACGCAGATCGCCGGCCGCCACCAAGAGCCCGTGGTTCATCAACAGCACGCCTGCTCCATCTGCCAATGCTTCCACTGTGGCCTGGGCCAAATCCTGCGTGCCAGGCAGAATATAAGGCACGCGGGGGACGTCACCCAGAAAGGCGGCCTCGGTCGAGATAAGTAGAAACGGCACATCGGCGAGCCCCAGGACCGTCGCCTGAGGTGCGTGGGTGTGGACAATGGCCCCGACGTCGGGACGAGCCTTGTAGATCGCACAGTGCATGGGCCATTCACTGGATGGCGACAGCGTGTCTGGATCCAATGGGGCGCCGTGCAGATCAATGCGGACCAGTACGTCAGGGTTGAGGTCTCCCTTGAAAAGCCGGCTCGGAGTGATCAAAACCTCATCCCGATCTGGGAGCCGCACGCTGACGTTGCCTCCGGTAGCTGTGATCAGACCCGTTGCGTACAACTCATTCACCATCTCGACCAAATCCCTGCGCAGTTCGTCCTCCTGCGAGTTCACTGTCGGCGCCCGCACGTATGTCGCTGTGGGCGTAATCCTCCCTGCCAGCGCCTGTCTCAACTCCCGCTCCGTCTGATTCAGCCGGTGGGATCCGGCTTCCTCCCTCAGTCTCGCCAACGTCGGGCAACCAGCCGCCTGCTCGGCCGCCCACTCTTGGGCGAATCTGCCGCTGCGTATCTCCTCCAAGCCCTCGCGCATCCTGGCTCGCACTTCTGAAGAGACAAACCGCGCCGCTCGCGAAAGCGATCCGTACTGGCTGGTCCGAGAATGGAGCGCGCTCTGTTCAACCATCCCTAGCTCTGCTGTCTTTCCCAGCGCGTAGGACAGCTCCCCCGACATATACAGCTCCAACAGCACCGCATAGGGCGGATACCCCTCCTCGATCATCAGATCAACGGCCGTCGCCAGCACTTGACTGAAGGCAGGGAAAAAACACTGCTCCGTGAACAAGTCCAGTTCCGCTTCCTCGGCGAACGTCACCTCGATCACCCCAGCACGGGTGGAGCCGATACCCTTGGCCAAAGCCAATGCGATCTCCTTGGCCAGACCCGAATGGTCCTGGGCGACGCCAACAAAGCTGGGAAAACCGCGCCCCGCCAGGTATAGCTCCCGCACCCCGGCCCCGATCATGCGCGGTGCGACCAGCACCACATCCACGCAGGCGGGCGGCGTGATGAGATCAAAGGCGATGTTGTAGCCCGACGCGAACACCAAAACATTGCCTTCGACCAGGTGGGGAGCGATATCCCCTATGAAAACCGCGGGCACGACCTCATCTGGGATCAGCATCATCACGATGTCAGCCTCGGCCGCGGCCTCTGCAATCGGCAGAAGGGAAAACCCATCTTTGCGAGCGCGCTCGCCGTACGCATCTTCCAGATTGCCGACAATAACCTCCAGGCCGCTGTCCCGCAGGTTCAGCGCCTGGGCGCGCCCTTGATTGCCATAGCCAATCACCGCGATTGGCCTGTCTTTCAGAACGCCCAAATCTGCGTCCTGGTCACGATATACTCGCATGAACTCACCTCCGTCAAGTCACAGCATCCGCAAACGGCAGAAGTGTAGCACAAACCGGCCACCTGTGCAATAGCCGCTTCCCCAGCAAGCCCCCTGATATTCGCCTATTCCCGTCATTCGTGATAGAATCCGCTGTGCGTGTTGCTGCGTCCCAACCGAGCCGAGATGAACGACGAATTTCCAGACTGGATCGAGATCCCTACCGAAGAGCCTGCGCCGGAAGGCTCCAAACCTGTGCTTATGGAGTCGCAGGATGCCGGTGTGTGGCTGGAAAAGCTGGACCTGCTGGAGAAGGAATACGACGAGGCGGAGCAGGCGCTGGCCGCTGGGGAGATTCAGACCGCCCTATCCGCCTTTGAAGAGATCGCCAAAGCCGACCCCGATTTCAGAGACATACAACACAAGCTCGCCCAAACCCGCGAGGATTTCCAATTGGCTCAATGGGTCGACGAGGCCACTGCCCATACACAGACCGGAAACTGGGTCGAGGCCTGCCGCAACTGGATCCAGGTGCTGCGATTAAGGCCAGATTACGGCGATGGCGCCGCTGCAGCAGGATTGCTGGAGGCAGTGTGTGGGTTGATCGAGCAAGACGAGGCGCTGAAAGAGACACAAGAATAATCGGCACCCATCTCTTGGGTGCCGACCCATCCGACCTATTCCAGCGCCAAACGCTGAGCTACAAGGGCGCACAATCCCAGGAACTTGACTCTACCCCTTCAAGAACTCGCTTACAGCCGTTTACGGCCCCCAGCAACTGCTCTGGCGGGTCTCCCTTGCTGACAAACAGATCGGCGCCAGCCGCCAGAGCTGCCGGTCGTGCCTCGGGGCGTCCACTCAGAGCAATCACTTTCAAGCCAGGGCGCGCTGCGCGCAGTTCTGCCAACATGGATCCGTCTCTCTGACCACGCAGTTCCCAATCTAGCAATACCAGGTCAGGCTGCCGTGTCGCCGCCAGCAATACCGCCTGATCTGCGTCGCCAGCCTCCGCCACCACCGCTAAACCTGGATCCTGCCTCAACATCAACCGTAATGCGGAGCACACCTGGGGTTGGTCGTCGGCAATCAACACCCGCACAACCCTGTTGCCTATCCCACCATCCATCACCCCGCCCCCAGCAGCGCCACAAGCGCCACCACGAGCGTTGTGACAGCCAGCCCGGCCAGGACCAACTGATTCATCAGGCTCTGCATCTGCTCGTATCCATCCAGTTTTGTCTCACCCATCGCCACTCACCTCCGGCAGTTGTTCAATCTATACCGCGAGCATACCACAAAAACTCCCCAGACGCATCAGGCATCTGGGGAGTTTCTTGCCTAGACAGGTGTATAGTTTTGCAACTGGCCAGGTGGCTAGGTAGCGTGTGCGATTCGTTCCTCCATTTTACAATGGGAGCAAATCGCGCTGAAAAGCCGTCAGGCTTTCCCCACCGCTCGGAGTCACCAGCACGTCGTCCTCGATACGCACACCGCCCCGCTCCGGCAAATAGATCCCAGGCTCGACGGTGAACGTCATCCCTGGCTCCAGCAACCGCTCGTTTCCAGCGATGATATACGGCGGCTCGTGAACCTCCAGTCCAAGCCCGTGACCCGTACGATGGAAGAAATATTCGCCATAGCCAGCTTCGTCGACGACCGCCCGCGCGGCCTCGTCTACCTCCTCCGCAGACACGCCAGGTTTGACCGCCATTCGCCCCGCCCGATTGGCCGCCCGGACCACCCCGTACACGTGAGCTAGTTCTCGGTCCAACTCCCCGACGGAAAAAGTACGCGTGATGTCGGCCGCATACCCGCCCTCGGTAGCGCCACAGTCGACCACGATCGGCTCACCGGACTGGATGGGCCGGTCGCTCGGCGTTGCATGAGGGGAGGCGCTGTTGGGGCCAGAAGCGACGATCGGTGAGAAGGACAGGCCCTCCCCGCCAGCTCGGAACATTTCAAGCTTTAGCAATGTGGCTACCTCCCGTTCCGTCATCCCCGTCTCGACCTGGTGCATGGTCGTCCAGAGTGCGGTCTCGGTGATGGCAATGGCACGCCGCATCTGCGCCACCTCCTGCTCATCCTTGCACATACGAAGCTCTGCCATCACACCCTCTGCCGCTAGGAACTGGCATCCTGGTGCATATCGCTCCAATAGTCGGGCTTCCAGCAGTCGCATCCCGAGTTCCTCCACCCCAACGAGACACTCAGCCAGCTCCAGGGCAGCACAGGCGCGCTGAAAGGCCACGGTGTATCCATTCTCGTCGGTGTAGGGAAACACACCCAGCTTTACGGGCGACTGCTCCACCTTGGGCGCTTCAAATTCAGGGAGGACAATGATGGGATTCTCGTCGACTGGGAACAGGGCGACGATGGGCCGCTCGCTGACGTGAAAGGAGAGGCCGGTGAGATAGAACAGGTTCGGTCCCGGCACCAACGCCAAAGTGTCGAACCCTTGAGCGCTGGCCTGCTCGACCAACTGATGCAGACGCCTTGTGTACATTCCTGGCTCCTTTCCTCTGGTTCCCGTCCTGCTCACGGGCTGCGACAGGGTTGATAATCGGCACCGATAATGAGCCGGTACGGAGCACCACCAGGGCTGGTATCAGGTGCTGAGATGACGTTCTCCGGCGAAATACCGAACATGGTCTGCAGGAACCTCGCAGCGCCTCCCTTGGCCGAGACCGTAAAGTCGATCAACTGGGTCTGGGCATAGTCTCTGCGATCGGGTTGCCCGATCACCGCGCCAAAACCCTCCCGGATGAGGCGGTCTGCCGCCAGTTGATCCCAATCACTGTGTCCCGCTCCATTCCATACCTCCACGTTCTGCAATCTCCGCCACAGTCTCCCTTCTGGTATTGGCCCAAACGCTTCAGCAACCACAGGTTCGATCGCCTCCCAGTTGGGTAGCAGGACCGCACCTCCGTAGGGTGTCGTCCAGGGGACGACCTGCTGGTATCCAATGTTCCGGAAGCGGATGTCCTGCTCATTGAGCCGGACCGCCACACCGGCCAACATAGCCACCTCACTGAACGCCATATCCGTGACGATCATTTTCTCGAATTGACCCCAGAGCTCGGGGAACTGCCCCAGGACGTCCAGATTGCGCGATTTGCGCCAGATGGCCTGCAGCACCTGCTGCTGACGTCGCTCGCGGGCAAACGTGCTGCTGGTTTTGCGGGAGCGAGAGTACCAGAGTGCCGTCTCTCCATCCATATGGTGCATACCTGGTTCCACAGCCTTGATCGGGTATTCGCCGGTCTCGTCGCGATAGGGCCAATAGTCATGTAGATGGCAGTGAACGGGTATATCCACGCCTCCCAATCCGTCAACGATACCTATCAGGCCATCAAAGTCCGTGCGTACATAGTGATGCACGGGTATCCCCAGGTTGTAGCGCAGCGTCTGCTGAAGTAGAGCAAACCCACCCCCTTCGTACCCGTTTAACTCGCCAAACATGTCGGCAAAGTTGACCCGGCTCATCCCAAAACTCGGGATGTATACGTATAGGTCGCGGGGGACAGAGAGCACCGTTACGGCTGGGACCAGCGGCTGGATGGAGACGATCTGAACCACGTCGGTGCGCCAGTTGTTCCAGTCGGGACGCCGGTCGCTGCCCAATACCACCACGTTTATGGTATCGGGTGCTACCTGCACCAGGGGCACAGAGGTAGGGACGGGAAGGGAGCCCGAAAGCGTAGATGTCGCCGCGACCGGCACCGGGACTGGAGGCAGGGGCGTGTATGTGGGAATGGGCGTAGGCGTGTGTGTGGGAACGGGCGTAGGCGTATGTGTGGGAATGGGCGTAGGCGTAGGCGTATGTGTGGGAATGGGCGTAGGCGTCTCGGTCGGGACTAGAGCAATGGCGGTAGGAATGGGGATCTTTGTAGATGTGGAGGTAGCAGTGGGTCTAGGCGTCCGGGTAGCTGTGGGGGTGGCAGTTGGCATTGGCGTGGCAGCAGGAGCTTCCGGCGTCGGGGAAAGGGCCGCCAACTCGGGCAATGATGTGGTCGTGGGGGTCGGCGGCAGCGTGGGTACCGGCACCGTAGGCACCAAGGTAGGTAAGACAAAGACAGATACAGGATCGCCACTGACCACCAGCGCACCTGTAAAGGTACCGAGCACCAGAAACGTCGGAACCAGGGCGAACAGCCATTTACCACGTGCCATTATGACCTCGCTCCACGACAGAGGGCACCATCAGCACCCATTGTAATCCCGTCGCCCAGATCGTGCAAATCCGCGTTTCGCTGACATAGAGCCACCACAACGATCGATCAGGATCACAGTTGACAACTCTGCGAACAGAAGTATGATTAGCGCTGTCCGGTTATCCCAGAGAGAGACACCCATATGAACCTGGATTCAAAACCTCGTCTGTGGGCTACCTTTGGCGTCAGCATCACAGCGCTGGTCGGACTAGGGCTGCTGATGGTTTTCCTGAGTCGCGGGCCTGGAGCGCCTACACCAATAGTCGCGTCGCCAGTTCCCACCATCGACGAGGATCCAACGGTGGCCAGTGTCAACGGTCGCCCGATCAAACACTCTTTGTGGATGCAGGCCGCTTTGCTCGACCAGGTATTGAGTGGAATCGCCGGTCAGCCCGCCCCTGCCTCAGACGAGACGCTCCAGCGTTTGATCAACGAGGATCTGCTCCTGAGCGCATTCCCCCCGGAGCAACCGCCAACAACGGACCAGATCGAGGCCCAGATCGCCAGACTAGAGGACAGTTGGAGAGTGACTGACGACGCCGTGAACCTCGCACTGGACAACGCGGGGCTCGATCGGCCAGCATTCGTACAGGCCATCGGCCGGCTGCTGATTGTGCAGGCGAGCCTGGATGCTCTACAGGCCCAGGGATATCAGATCTCAACCTGGCTTGAAGAGCAGCGGGCCAGCGCCGAGATCGTGCTTGATGCAGAACTCGACAGTGTGGCAGTGGCGCACACCCCAACCACGCCGACGCCACCCCAGACACCTCTTTCGACGGCGACCACGTCACCCATCCCCACCCCTATGCCAACACCGATACCTCTACCTCTGACCGACCTTTCCCCGCTCTCCCCTCCCACCCCACCGATGCAGGCAATTCCGGAGATTGCCCCTGATTTTACCCTTGCCCGAGCCAGTGGTGGCTCGTTCACGCTGTCGGAGCAACTCGCTCAAGGACCTGTGGTGCTGGTATTCTTTCAAAAGTGCGGCTGAGGGGCCGATCGGGTGCAACTCGTGCAGTTGCAACAGAGCTACCAAGCAGTCGAGCACATCGGCGCAGATGTGGCTGCACTGGCAGTCGCTCCTATGTCGTCAGTGGATGGAGCCAGGCAAGCGGCAGGTGCCGCCTTCCCAATGATGGCCGATGTCGACCACGTAGTGGCCGAGGCATACGGCGTGTACAACTTGCTGGGGGACAGCCTCGCGGCACCATCGGTATTTGTCATCGACACCGACGGCCACATCCTATGGGGTTACATCGGGCGAAGCTCTATGGATCGACCCGACGTTCACACAATCTTGGACAAGCTACCGCATAACTGAGACGATCACACTGCGGGAACACACCCGCTTAGCAATCAAACAGAGCCTAGCCACGAAACATCAAACGTATCCTTGCAACTTGGGGAGTGTTCCAGCATAGGGGGCAACGGGATGGATCCAGGGGTTGTCGTGGTCATCGCGCTATGCATGCTTCTATTGCTGTGGTACGGCGCGGCATATCTGTACAACCGTCGGCGCGGAGAGCGTCTCTACCGGTGGATCGAGGCGGGTCTGGATGTGTTGGGAGGCGAACGGGAGGCCGGCTGGATCGGCTCGCCCGCCTCCGGCGCTCGTTTTAACATCGTCCACGCCGCCTCACCATTCCGTCGCTTGGAGATCACACTGCTGCTCGACAACCGCGAGATTCTTCCGTTGTGGCTTATTCGTCGCTTGCGCGGTGAGCAAGACTGGCTTATAATAAAGGCCACACTACGCTCACCGCGCCAATGCGAAGTGGAGGTTCTACCTCCCACAGGGCAGATAGCGCGCGGCCTGCGCAAAGAGCGGGAGCAACCCTGGACCTGGCGGAATGAGGTCTCAGGAATGGCTATAGCATATCGAGGTTCTGGCGCACAACGACACATAGCAAGTCTACAACCCTGGTTGCAGACCTACGGTCATTGTCTGCACCGTTTCTCTTGGCGCAAGACAGATCCACACATCCAACTCCAGGCAAAAACAGCCATGCTGCTGCCCACATCCAGCGCCGAGTTCCTGGCCGACCTTCAGGCTGCGCTGAAACCGGCCACGCATACTGATCATTGATAGCCGAATAGTGACGCATCGTACCAGTCATCTTTGTGCTGTTGGAAGGATTGCCAACAGGGAATGGCACACACCAATCGGGGGCGAAAGGAGGTGCAGAAGGGATCCGTCACAACTAGTAGCTCGTCCAACCGCCATTCTGGTAATCGAAACCATAGTCGCTTTTGAACACTAAGGAGGTTAAGCGATGAATTCGTTTCTTGTACTCATCCTAGGGGCCTTGGGCATCGGCATCGGATATGCCTGGTACGCACGTCGCATCGACCGCGACATCGTCCAGCCTGACCCCAACAAAGCCACTCCAGCCCGGATGTACATGGACGGCGTGGACTTTACACCAGCGAGCCGAAACGTTCTGTTCGGCTATCAGTTCAAGTCGGTTGCCGCCCTGGCCCCCCTTACCGGCCCTATCATCGCCGTGCAGTGGGGCTGGCTCCCAGCCCTGGCCTGGATCATCCTCGGTGTTTTCTTCATCGGGTGGGTCCAGGACTATGGCGCTATGATCATGGGCGTGCGCCGCGAGGGGGACACGTTGGGCGCCCTGAGCTACAAGCTCATCTCCCCCCGGGCGCGCAATATCCTCATGATCTTTATCTACTTCTATCTGCTGCTGATCATGGGCGCCTTTGGCAACGCGGTGGGGAAGTCGCTGATGGTCAACCCCAAAGTGCCCTTCGGCATGATCGCCGTGGTTCTGATGGGCGTCCTGGCCGGCCAGAT
>CAYUIS010000035.1:0-36157 GCA_964444825.1 uncultured Anaerolineales bacterium
GAGTTGTTGACTTCTCGGCGGATTCGCCTATACTGATATGTGCGTATGCCTCAACGGCGAGCCGATCCTGCACGTAGCCTTGGCCTTTAGTTTGTTTTGAGTACAGGACCCGCCAACTGGCAGGACTGTCAGTGGCGTGCGGTGTCCTTTGAGACAAGTAAGAGGAGGGTGTGATGCTGAACATCCGTAGACTCGTAATTGGACATTTCGCAGACGAGCTACTGCATACCTACCGGCAGAACTATGGCGTCACCGATCCTCCGTACGGTGCTATCGCGGCGTGGGCAGGGCGCCTGGCCTTGGAGAACATTGCCAATTCGGATATGCTCTACCACAACGTCGAACACACGATTATGGTCACCTCGGTTGGTGAGGCGATTCTACAGGGTAAGCATCTGCTTGAGGGTGGTGTTGCTCCCAGAGATTGGTTCCACTTCAGCGTGGCCCTTCTTTGTCACGACATCGGCTATGTAAAAGGTATTTGCAGGCTTGACAAAGGTGACGTCGTCGCCACCGGGATCAAGGATCAGACAGTCAAGATTCCACCCGGGGGAACCGACGCGGCGCTTACCCCTTACCATCTTGACCGCAGCAAGACCTTTGTCCGCGAGCGCTTTGGTCAGCAGTCGCTGAGGGATATTGATGCCGAGGTGATTGCATCCTTTATCGAAATGACGCGTTTCCCCCCGCCTGATGATGCTGGCTCCCAGGATACCAGTGGCTATCCCGGGTTGACGAGGGCGGCAGACTTTATCGGCCAGCTCGGAGACCCCAACTATCTCAGAAAGATTCCAGCCCTGTTCTACGAGTTCGAGGAGATAGGCGCCAACGATGAGCTTGGGTACAAGACCCCGGGGGATATGCGCAAGAGCTTTGCCAAGTTCTATTGGGACGTCATTAGTCGCTATATCCAGGATGCCCTGCGATACCTCCGTGTCACCCAAGAAGGCAAGCAGTGGATAGCCAACCTCCACTCTCACGTCTTTTCCGTCGAGCACGACGCCGCGTAGCGAACGTGGTGCCATCCATCCATCCCTGGAATAAAGGCGCGTATGAATGATCCCCCCACCCCCGATCTGCTCAGAGTAGCGGTTGTTCAACACGCTCCCGTGTTCCTGAACCTAGAGCAGAGCCTCGATCGAGCGTGTGTGCTGATCGAGCAAGCGGCGGACCAAGGCGCGCGTATCGTTGTTTTCCCCGAGACTTGGCTGCCTGGTTATCCGGTGTGGCTGGATCTGTCGCCCCAGGCCGCGCTGTGGGATCACCCACCTGCCAAGGCACTGTACCGGGTGTTGGTGGAGAATTCTCTCTCTGTGCCCAGCAAGCATTTGGATAAACTGATCGCCGCAGCGCGAAAATCCGACATCTATGTCGTTATGGGCGTTCACGAGCGTCTGGGTGGCAGCCTCTACAATACGACCCTCTATATCCCCAGACATGGGCAAGCGTTTCAATTGCACCGCAAGCTCATCCCCACCTATACCGAGCGGATGGTCTGGGCCCGGGGGGACGGTAGCACGCTGAACGTGCTGGATACTGAATACGGCAATCTGGGCGGCCTGATCTGTTGGGAGCACTGGATGCCGCTGGCGCGGGCCGCTATGCACGCTCAACGTGAGACTATTCACGTTGCCCAGTGGCCGGCGGTGAAGGATCTCCATCAGCTCGCCAGCCGGCACTATGCTTTTGAGGGCCAGTGTTTTGTTATCGCTGCCGGGTGTGTGCTGAACCGGGAGGACGTTATTGAGGGTTTTAACTCCCTGAGCCAACTCACCAACGCCGCTGGCGAGCTCCTGGATATGATTCCTGGCCAGGACGAGGATCTGCTATTGAGAGGGGGAAGTGCAGTGATCGCCCCGGATGCGAATTACGTCGCCGGCCCAGTCTTTGATAGAGCCTGCATCCTGTATGCCGAAATCGATCTGGGGCGTATCACCGAGGGTCACCTGGTCATCGATACCCAGGGCCACTATTCGCGTCCCGACGTTTTTCACCTACAGGTGGACGATCGCCCCCAGATGACGGTCACCTTCGCTTCCGGGCGCGGACGCGAGTCCGGCACCTAACCCCCACCCCAGAGCGACCGGTCTCTTTATCTTTCTGTCACGCTTGTTTTCTGAACGGAACTGGGATCTAGTTCCGTGGCGTCCCAAAATCAGCAAAAAAGTAGTAATCCCACTCTGGCTGGACTACCCCGACGCCCACCTCCGTCAGGTACGTGCTGAGTATGGTGCGCCGATGTGGATCGTTGGGCGGTACTTCGTCCATCCAGATCTCCATTGCCCTGCGAGGGGACTGAACGTGCGCCCAGCACTCCGACCAGCGGGCAGGATCGTATCCGGCCCGTTCCATACGGGTCTTGACGTTTGAGCCATCCGAGCCATAGTGGCTGCCCCAGCCCCGGTCGAGGCAGTCGTTCGCGTGGGCCTGGGCCACTTGGGCAAGTGTCTCGTTGTAAGCCAGTGGCGGCAGGCCGTGCTGGGCGCGAGCCTCGTTTATCAGTCGTGCGATTTCGTATGGCCAGTCCGCTACGTTGGCCGGTGGGGGCACAGCAGGAGCTAACGTGGCTGCGGGCGCGACCGCCGGTTCTGCTGAGGATGACGATAACAACGTAGGGGTGAAGGTCGGAGACGCCGGGGGTGGTGTAGGGGTGCTCGTGGGCGGTGGTGTGTCGGTCGGTGGAGGCGATGTCGGCACCGCAGGGCCTCCCAATGGAATGACCAACTCCTGGCCTGCCCGAATCAGGTCGGCGTCGGCCAGTCCATTGACGGCCTTGATCTCCGCTGCCTTGAGGCCGTAGCCCTGGGCGATACCGACCAGTGTTTCGCCCGCCTTGACCACGTGCACAACCCAGAAACGAGAGGCTTCCTCCCAACCGTCTGCCGAAGGAATGTCCAGCACCTGTCCCACCTGCACCACCACCGAATCGCCCATCCCGTTTTCCAACTGAATCGCTGCCATCGGCACGTCATAGGTCGTGGCAATGCCAAGCAACGTGTCGCCTGGCTGGACTGTGTGCTCGACCAGTGGGCCATCGGCAGGCGCTGGCTGTGCGGGCGTGGGGGGAGAATCCGAGGCCACAGTTGGCGTAGGGGTATAGGGGGATGGTGGCGTGGGCGATAGGGCATCCGTCGGCTGAGGTGAAGGCGTGGCCGGATCCTGCACAATTCCAGCCCTGCACGAGGTCAATAGCCCCAGCAGAAGGCACAAAGCAGCCCAGGCAAAGGGAAAAGCACGTCGTCTTGTCATACCAAGCCCTCGTCATACGAGCTAGTTAATGAGGCTCTGCCATTCTACTCCGGGTGGTCAGAGTGTCAAGAACCATTCACTGGTCCAAGGGTGTCTGCAAGCAGCAGCCCTGTCAGCATCTGACTAATGACACTTACGAGGGGGAAATATGTCCTAAAAAGCCAGCTTGGGGGTTGACAACCGGCATGCAAGTGTGGTATATTAACATCGGTAGCATTACTTGGCAAGCCAGGCTTTCCCTATTGATCAGCAAACAACCTGTTATCTGGCGAAAACGGGAGCACAGCGCCTGAATTGCAGTTATCGGGCATTGTGCTCCTAAAAAGTCGCTGAGTGAACGATGGACCTGTATCCGGAAGGGCACGAACTGCTAGAAGAAGAAGTGAGCGGCGAGGGATACCTGCTAGCCAAGGCGTCAGAGCAGGGCTTTGTCACGTACAAGGATATTCTGACCGCCTTTCCTCAGGCTGAGGAGAATCTGGAGGAGCTGGAGGAGATTCTCGCGACTCTGATGGAATCCGGCATCGAAGTAGGCACCCCAGAGGAGCAGGAGAAAAGGACAAGCGAACTGGCCGAGGAATCTGTCCCATCTGAGGCAGTGGTCGATGAGCAGGCCTACTTTGACACAATCACGATAGATGATACCATCGGTCTGTACCTCAAAGAGATTGGGCGGGTGCCACTGCTCACGGCTCAGGAGGAGGTCTCACTGGCCAAGCGTATGGAGGCCGGCAAGTTGGCCCGGGAGGAGCTAGGGGAAGACGGTCTTGAACCTGAGATCCAGTCCGAGTACCGGATAATGGTGATAGATGGTCTGGCAGCTCGCGAACACCTCATTCGTGCCAACTCCCGCCTGGTCATCAGCGTGGCCAAGAAATACATCGGACGCGGGGTACCTTTCCTCGATCTGATTCAGGAGGGCAACATTGGTCTGATTCGAGCGGCCAACAAGTTCAACTACCGGCTGGGACACAAGTTCTCGACCTACGCGACCTGGTGGATTCGGCAAGCGGTCACGCGGGCGATCGCAGATCAGAGTCGCACTATCCGTGTGCCGGTCCATATGGGCGATCAGATCAATAAACTGCTGCGCACCTCCCACCGGCTAACGCAAGAGCTAGGGCGTGAAGCGACATCTGAGGAACTGGCCAACGCGATGGACATCCCAACCCGCAAAGCGGAGGAGATGTTGAGGGTAGCACGACGTCCACTCTCGCTGGAAATGCCCACCGACGATGACGGGGAGAGTGAGCTGGGGGATTTTATCGAGGATGAGGATTCCACAGCTCCCGACGAAGAGGTAACCTCCGCCATGTTGCGAGAGCTGATTCAAGGCATTCTTCAGGATCTCCCCCCACGAGAGGTGCGCATACTGCAAATGCGCTACGGTCTGGTGGACGGTGAGACATATACCCTTGAGGAGGTTGGTAAGAAATTAGGAGTAACCCGCGAGCGCGTGCGTCAGATAGAGGCCCAGGCACTCAGCCGGCTTCGTCACCCTACGCACTCGCGTAGACTGAAGGATTTTCTGAGGACGGCCTGATACCAAGCTGCCCCTGCCATTACTACTATTGACGCTCAAAACGCCCTGGATGTGGTCCAGGGCTTTGCTGCGTATGAGCAGAGGGGTAGCCTTGTGCCGATAGCGCCCGTTTGCCGCCTGCCTCCTTGTATGTTAGAATAACCAAACGCGCCACAAGCGCAACATCGGTTGATTTCTCATGCCATTGCTTCTTGTTCTCGTGATCGCTGTGCCACTCTTGGGCGCAGTTACGACCTTTGCCCTGTCCTTAGTGGCACGTCTCCGCTCCTATGCCCGATATGTCACGGTGGCGGTGTCCGGCTTTACCACCGTTCTTGTCCTGGGTTTCCGATGGATAGAGCCAGTTGTAGCCGTTCCCTCTCTGTGGCAACCTTCACGGTTGTTTGGATCTGTGCTGACGCTGCACACTGACGTCACGGTCCAACCCCTGGCCTTAGCGCTGGCGCTGGTGACCTTCTGTGCGGCGCTAGTAGACCTTGGCCGCACTGATGCCCTTCATCCTCAGCTTGGCTCTGCTTTATTGGCCCTTCTTCCGGCTGGTGTTGTCGCGCTGTGGTCGGCTAACGTCCTCACAATGATGATAGGTTGGGCCATCTATGATTTCCTACAGGCGGCGACGTACATTGTAGCTGGTGGGTCAGCGCGCACAGCCATACGCGCCATAGTCTTGAGCAGCTTGGCAACTCTGCTCTTTTGGACAGGCGCAGTGCTGGATGGCGGTGGCGCGGACGTTGAGATGTGGTCACTGATGACCATCAATGGCACTTCTCTCGCGCTCTGGATTTTGGCAGGCATGATACGACTGTGGGTCTATCCTTTTCACCTATCCGCGCCAGATGACCTCGCGGAGGTGCCGCCTCTCGGTATCCCGCTGTTGCTGAGTCCTATCATGGGCTGGGGATTGTGGCTGCGGATAATTGGAGTAGCGGACAACTCTGTCCTTGACCTCGCAGGGGTGTCGGCCCTGGCAGCGGGTACCCTGGCCCTGGGTGGCTTTCTTGCCTGGTCCTGCGAATCGCCGCGTCGTCTGCTGCCATGGATCGGTATGGCGGCAAACGGGGCCATTATGCTGAGCACAGGACTGGACAAGGAGATTGGCTCTGTCGTTGTAGTCGCAGGCGGCGTTGCCTGGGCCTTGGGGATAGCGGTTTTCTTCCTGGGAGATGGCTGGCGACAGAAATCTCTGTGGTGGAACGTTCCAACCCTGGTCGGACTGCTGGCGCTCTTGGGCGCCCCCTTCACTTTGGGCTTTGTGACAACAGCGGCACTGTTTGACAGGTTGGCACAAGAGGGCCGCATCGCGTGGGGGGACACTGCACTATGGGGGATCGTCCTTGGTTATCTATTCGTCCTCCCGTCGCTCGTGCGTCGACTGTTGGTCCCTCCTTCATCACCCCTCCCCCATCAGCGGGTGCACCTTGTGGCCCGCGGAGTCGGGTTGGGCCTGCTGGCAATTCTGCTGATCGGAGCTGGTCTGTTTCCATCCCTCCTTCTCTCTGGCGATGTAATCGGCGATGCTGGCCTTACACTGGGCCGACAAATGGCGATGCCCCGGCTGGAGGGATGGCTACTATGGGCAATAGTCCTTGCTTGCGGGGGGGTGCTCGCCTGGCAAGAAAGGGTTCTGCGGGCCAAGATAGGATTGGTGCTCAGCGCCGCTCACGATGTCTTGCGCCTGGAGTGGCTATATGAGTCGGTGGTAGGGGCCCTCAATCGAGGACTGAGCGTCCTGAGGGTGGCTGATGAAGTAGTGGGGGGAGCAGGGGCGCTACTGTGGTCTCTGGTGCTCTTTCTCCTCATTGTGCTGGTGTGGAGTGGATCCTGATGCCAACGCTAGCTGACTTTGTGGAGCGTATGTCATTTCTCGCAGCTATGCCTGCCGTGGCTGGCATATTCATCACCGCGGGGACTTTGGCCATCAGCCGGGAGTGGCGGCTGAACGTGCTGGCCCTCACCGCACAGTACTTTTTCGTCGTGCTGTTGCTTACCCGAACGATTCGGCTGGAGGTGGCGGCCGTCAAGGGATTGATCGGGTGGATGATCTGTATGGTGTTCTACATCACTGAGCGGGGAGCCAGCGAGCTTGTGCAATCCCAGGCGGCTGAACTTGAGGAGTCGCGCCGTCTTAGTCGGTGGGTGATGTCAGCGCGAACATCGTTCGGTCTTTTGGCTGGCATACTGATCTCGGTAGCGGCATATACGGCTGCCCTGCGTTTGCCTCTGCCCCAAGTACCCGGAGACATTACGTTGGCGTGCTACTTGTTGGTGGGCCTGGGATTACTGCAGATCGGTTTGAGCGAGGCGCCGATGCAGGTGGGATCGGGGTTGCTCACCTTTCTTGCAGGCTTTGATTTGTTCTACGTGGCACTGGAACCAAGCCTGGCTGTAGCCGGATTCCTCGGGGCGGTCAGTTTTCTCATCGCACTGTCAGCCGCTTACCTAAGAGCGGCTCAAGCTGCTGCTGAAGCCGAGGTGAGCGGAGCGTGATCGCAGGCCCTCTCCTACTGCTGATCTTCCCACTGGCAATGGCCGGTATCGTGTACATCCTGCTGCGCTGGGAGTCTGTGTCGGCATTGCTCGCGATTGGCACGGCGCTGGCGATGGGGATCGCGGTTGTGACGCTGCCGATAGATCAACCGATCCAGCTTCCCTGGGGACCGGGCTATCAAATCACGTTGGGCGAGACTGTCGGTCTCTTTGGGCGCGAGTTGGCATTGGGGCAAGCCGACCGGATAGCGATGGCTCTTTTGTTCTTTACCTCCGCCGGTGTGTTCTTCTTGGCGTGGCGCATGTCGCCAGGTTCCCTGCTTTTTCCGATAGGCTTGAGTCTGTTGAGCCTGCTCAGCGGTGCATTGCTGATCCGGCCCCTCATCTATGCTGCTCTGCTGATTGAGATTGCTGCGGCACTCTCTGTGTTTGCCCTGCAGGCAGAGGGAGGTCGCCCTACGCGAGGCGGGCTGCGTTACATGACCTTCACCACGTTGGCTATCCCCGGAGTGTTGGTCACTCAATGGCTATTGGATCGCTACGTCATAACACCGGATGAGACGGAGCTGCTCGGTGCATCCGCTGCTCTGCTGGCTGTCTCTTTTGCGTTGTGGTTGGGTGTCGTACCGTTCCATACGTGGGTGCCCGCCGTTGTCAGCGACAGCATCCCGCTGGCAGGTATCTTTGTCCTTACGGTGGGCGGTGATGCAATCTGGTTCCTGTTGCTCGATTTCCTGGAGATCTACCCCTGGTTCAGCAGCTACTCAGGCTTTGGAGCGTTTGTCTCCACAGCAGGTATGGCCATGATCATCGTGGGGGGGTTACTCGCAGCAGCTCAACGTCGCTTGGGCCCTCTGATTGGCTACGCCGCCTTGATCGATACCGGTGCTGCGCTCACCGCGCTGGCTATGAACAGCAAGACAGGACTGGCACTGATCCTGTTGTCCCTATTTGTGCGCCCGTTCGGCCTTGCGCTGATGGCTGCTGGCCTCAGCGGCCTGAGGAGTCGGGCCGGAGGTGACGACAGTCTCAATGTGTTGCGGGGAATCGGCTGGAGAGCGCCGTGGAGCACGGCGGCACTGGTATTCGGTGGGATTTCGATAGCGGGATTGCCCGTCAGTGCCGGATTTGTCTGGCGCTGGGCTCTCTACCACGCGCTTGCCCCGGCCAATCCAGGTTACACAGTGCTTCTTGTCTTGGCAAGCACAGGCGTGTTAGTTGGTCTGTGGCGAGGGATGTCGACACTTCTAGAGCGCCCACGTGCACCTGAGAATCGTGGTGTGATATCCCCAGGCCGCCCTGAAGGCTGGCTAACCGCGGTGGTTGTGATCGTGGTTGTATTAGGATGCATTGGCGTTGGGCTTTTCCCGCAGATACTGGCACCGTACACAGTCCGTTGGGCGGATACCTACACCTTCATTGCCCCCTAAAGAGCACAATGGATGAGCACCCCAATGGACCTGTTTGAACACAGCCGGCAAGAGCAAATCCGCCGTGAAGCCCCGCTTGCGGCCCGCTTGCGGCCCCGCACCCTCGACGAGTTTGTCGGTCAAGAGGAAATCGTCGGTGAGGGACGTTTGCTGCGGCGAGCGATTTCGGCCGACCGGCTTTTCTCCTCCCTGATCTTTTGGGGACCGCCGGGCACGGGCAAGACAACGCTGGCTATGATCGTTGCCAATACGACAGCCAGCCACTTTGAGACCATCAGCGCGGTTTTGGCGGGAGTGGCCGATTTGCGGCGTGTCATCAAAGAGGCCAAGGATCGGCGTTCGATGTATAGCCGGCGCACGATCCTGCTTGTGGATGAGATCCATCGATGGAATCGAGCGCAGCAGGATGCGCTGTTGCCCCACGTCGAGGATGGCACCGTTGTGCTTTTCGGTGCGACGACCGAGAATCCCTATTTCCAGGTCATTGCCCCTCTGGTCTCCCGCTCTCGTGTGTTCCAGTTCAAACCACTCACCGACGATGAGATGGGTACAGTCTTGGACCGCGCTCTCGCCGACGTCGAGAATGGATACGGCGCTCGAACTGTCCAACTGGACGACGATTCCCGGATTCACCTGGTGCGTATAGCAGGCGGTGACGCCCGGGCTGTGCTTAATGCCCTGGAACTGGCCGTTGAGAGCACGCCTCCCCGGGACGATGGTGTTATTCACATCACACTCACTGTCGCAGAGGATTCGATTCAGCGACGTGCAGTGCGTTACGACAAGACAGGGGACGAGCATTACGACACTATCTCCGCCTTTATCAAGTCAGTCCGGGGGAGCGACCCGGACGCGGCACTGTACTGGCTGGCCAAGATGGTGGCTGCTGGTGAGGATCCCCGGTTCATTCTGCGCCGGCTCTATATCCTGGCCGCGGAGGATATCGGGCTGGCCGATCCCAATGGAATTGTGGTTGTCAACGCCTGTGCACAGGCATTCGAGTGGGTCGGTTTGCCGGAGGGCCAGTACCATCTGTCGTTGGCGACCCTGTACCTGGCAACTGCCCCCAAGTCCAATTCAGCGGGGGCCTTTTGGGGCGCACTAGCAGAGATTGAGGAACAGGGAGCTGGCCCTGTGCCGATCTATTTGCGGGACAAGAGTGACCGATTTCGCGGCGCGCTCCGCGAACACTATAAGCACACCATGGGCGAACACGAGGGGTACGAGTACCCTCACGCCGATCCGGATGGGTGGGTCGAACAGCGGTACTTGCCTGAAGGGGTTGAGGGGGGGTGGTTTCGACCCAGGGGGCACGGCTACGAACGCGAGATCTTGGAGAGGCTGGAGAAGCGGAAAAAACGCCAGACGTGAGGCGAAAGCCCTCGATCTCCCGCCTTATGGCTTTTGCCGCAGAACCCTTTCATCGCCCATACGTTTTGTCACCCCAATCTCATCCAGGTGCTCTAGCAGTGCCTGGGCGTATTTGCGGGTGGTCTTGAGCATATCCCGGGTCTGGGCCAGGGTGATACTGCCTTCCCGTTCGAGGTGCGTGCGGATCCGGGACTCTAGTTCCTTATAGGTCTCGGACAGAAACAGTACTCCCGACGATACCTGGACCAGATCGCCTCGCGAGATCAGCACGCTCAATACTTCTTCCCCCACTATGGCAACGCTTTCCTTGAATGAGGGAGTGGTGTACGGTTGGCTACGAAAATGGGTCAAAAGCTCGTCCACCTGTCTCTGTTGGCCAGGCTTGAGGGTCACGGTATGGGACGGGAGCCGTACGACAATCCCCTCATCGGTGACGAGCCCTTCGGCAGCAGCGCGGGCCATCACCGTGTTAAACACCTTGGCCTCGAGTCTCAGCCCGCTGCGCAGCGCCTCGCGTCCCATTCCCACTCGCAGTGGGAACTTGCTGTGATGAGCACCTAGATCACCAGAGATCTGCTCCGTTGTGGCTGACCACCAGGTGCGAGCGGCTACCAGTTGGTTGCTCGAAAAGGGCTGCTGAACGCCGGACTGCCGGGTGAGCAGAATCGCCTGTCCCTCATCCAGCAGTTGAGTTAACGCCTCCGGAGCTGAATCACCGAGACCGCTGGCAGAGATCAGGTCCCGAGTCGACAGTGGGCCACTTCGCTCCAGGGCCTGCAGCAATATCTCGGCAGGGCTGCCCTGGGCTAGCGTCTCCAGACGCTCCAGCACCTCAGATCGAAAGCGGCGGTGCCTACGGCCAGGGTGTGGGTCCACGATGGTGCCTCCGCCCACAGTGGCTGGAGGTGAGGGGACGCGGACGATAAAATGGTCTCCCTTGACCAGTGGTATGGGCTCCTGGAGCCGCAACTGAACCCAACCGGATTCTCCGGGAGGCAACGTCTCTTGCCCCAGGAGTCGCACCCGAGCCAGCGTCTCGGCAGCCCCGGAGAAAAACTTGAGTTGGGTGTTGTGGCGCAATGGCCGTTTGGCGTCGGATAGATACCGCATCTGCACATCTACCAGCACTGTGGGACGCAGCCATCCCGGGCTGGTGATGACATCCCCGCGCTGGAGGCCAGTCTTGCTGACACCACTGAGGTTCATCGCCACCCGACTGCCTGGTACTACCCGCTCCACCTTCTGTTTGTGAGTCTGGAGGCCGCGGACTCGGGCTTTTGTTCCCTGGGGCACTATCTCGACTTCCTGTCCCACCTCAAAGTAGCCATCGGTGAGGGTGCCGGTGACGACGGTACCAAAGCCACTGATGGTGAATACCCGGTCAATGGGCAGTCGTGGTCGACCAAGATCACGACGTGGTTCGACTTGACCGATCACCTCTTGCAGGGCAGTCACCAGCTCGTCAAGTCCCTCGCCCGTGCGGGCAGAGACGGGCACAATCGCCGCTCCCTCCAGGACGGTCCCCACCAGCGTTTCGGATACGTCGGCGGCGACCAGTTCGATCCATTCCTCGCTTTCCGCCAAGTCCGTCTTGGTCAGAGCGACGAGTCCCTTGTCTACTTCTAGCAGATCGAGAATTGACAGGTGTTCCCTGGTCTGCGGCATCACGCCCTCATCGGCCGCGACGACAAAAACGGCAGCGTCGATGCCACCTACCCCTGCCAGCATGTTCTCGATAAAGTCTCGATGGCCAGGAACGTCCACGATGCCGACCGATTCACCGTTTGGTAGCGTGATCCAAGCGAAGCCCAGATCGATCGTCATCTCCCGTTCCTGCTCCTCGCGGAGCCGATCGGGGTTGATGCCAGAGAGGACGTGAACAAGGGTGGATTTACCGTGGTCTACGTGGCCAGCGGTGCCGATAACTCGCATACTGTGCCGTGCTCCTGCTACTCTTGTTGTTCGCCACGCAGGGTGGTCAATTGCCCGTCGATCGGCGCCGTGATCGTCTCATACAGATCCTGGGCAGCCTTGATTATGCCGGTCGCGTCGGCGCGGAGGGACTCCCACATCGTGTCCAGTTGCGCGCGATACACATCGGCGGTGACCCGCAACGAGTTCAGACGGTTCAGATGATCCTCGTTGGTCTGTTCCTGTTGCCGCCATCTCTCTTCGATGATCACCTCGCGCTTCTTTTGCCCTTTCGATTGCTCTGCCTGCCACTCCTCCCAGCGCCGTTGTATTTGCTCATCGGTCAGCCGCTGTTTCTCTGCCATCTCGTCCTGACGCCGCTCTATACGTGCTCTGAACTTTTCGAGGGTGCCGAGGGATCGTTTGACCTCCTGCTGCTGCTCGATAAAGCCCTGTGTGTCCTCCTGGATCTTTTTCATCACCTGGGTCACTTGTTCAGCCTGATCCAGATACTGCTTCACTTTCTGCTCCCGCTGAAAGTCGGAGATGCGCAGCTCTTCGATAGGTTGCTCCCACTTTTTCGTCTCCTCAACGGCGGCGTCAATCCGGATCCGTTGCTTCTGTATCGCTTCTTCAAAGAGGGGGAGTTTTTTGTCCAGGGCATCTATCTTTCTGCGCAGATTGGGGATATCCTGCTCCAGTTCCGTCATGCGGCGGTTGTCGGCGCGGCGTTGCTCCTCCAAGTAGGTGACGGTCTTTAGGCGGTCATCGGAGCGGGTGCTCAGTTCAGCCACCAGGACGTCGGTCTGCTGCGAAAGCTCGCTCAACCGCCGGTTCTCAGCCCGGATGGCGGCTATTTCTTCGTCATACCGTGGCAGGACCCGCAGTTCTTTCTCCAGCCGGCTCAGGTTCTCGGTCAGCGCCTCGTACTCGATGCGACGCAGCCGCTCAGATTCGGCCAGCTCCTTTCGCCGTGTCTCCTCACGATTGTCCATCTGGACGATCAGTTCGTTTCTATAGTTGGAGACAATCTGCTCAAACTCGGCCACCTTGGATAACATGGTCTGGACACGTCCAAGGCCGGTGTGCAGTTCCTGAATCTGGGCAGCCTGTTGAGCCAATCGCTGTTCCTGACCCTGTGCCCGTTCCTCCAAGGTGGCAATTGTGGCCTTATCCTTGAGGCGCTCTTCGTCCATCCACTTGAGCGTCTGCATAGCCTGGGTTATGTCCATCGTTTGTGTCACATTTGTTGCCATTGTCGCACTCCCCGAGTCGATGTGCGGCGTGTCAAGTATCCGCCCAAGGTGATTATATCATCATTCTACTTCACAGGCAACGACTTGGTCGAGCCTTGAGGTCAGCCTCGGGTTAGAGCCACGGTTGGTTGACAGGCTTGTGAGGGTCGCTATAATGCTTCAGGAGCAAATATGCGTATCGGTATTGATGCTCGGATATTGCGCTATGTTCGGGGGGGTATTCCGAACTATGTGCTGCACCTGCTCGAGGCACTGGCTTCCATCGACGTGGACACCAAGTACTATGTGCTCCATAGCCGCAAGGACCGCCAACCGCCCATCCCCGGCCCCAACTTTTATCCCGTTGCCTGCTGGACACCTCCACACAACCGATTCGAGCGTTGGGCGTTGGGGGCGGAGGTCGCGCGTTTGCGCCTGGACTTGCTGCACACCACTGATTTTATCCCCCCGGCCTTTGGCTATCGGCGTTCTGTGATCACTGTTCATGATCTGACATTTCTGCATTATCCCGATTTCATCACCGCCGACAGCCACGCTTACTACAATCGGCAGATCGAGTGGGCAGTGCAGCACGCCGATCACATCCTGGCTGATTCCCACGCCACAAAGTCTGATCTCGTTTCAATGCTCGACGTGTCGCCGTCCAGGGTGACAGTCGTGCATCTCGCCGCTGATTCTGCCTTTCGCCCATTATCAGAAACACAAGCTCGGCGATCGGCCGCGCAGTACGGCCTGGAGCCTGGGTACTTGCTCTGTGTAGGGACACTGGAGCCACGCAAGAACCTGCCAGGTCTGCTACAAGCGTACCGTTTGTTGCTCGACGCACAGGTGACCAGCGCGCCGCTGGTAGTGATCGGTGGCAAGGGTTGGCTCTACGAGGAGGTGTTCCAGCGTGTGGAAGCGTTGCAGTTGGCTGGGAAGGTACGCTTCCTCCACAACGTGCCCGACGATGATTTGCCCGGTCTGTACAACGGAGCCGTCCTGTTGACGACGCCGTCTTTCTACGAAGGGTTCGGGCTGCCCGCGCTCGAAGCGATGGCCTGCGGCACACCGGTTGTGGTTGCCGATCGCTCCTCGCTGCCGGAGGTGGTGGGCGAGGCAGGGCTTCTAGTGAACCCAGATAACGTGGAAAGCATCGCCGGTGCGCTGACCCGGGTGCTGACAGAGGGGTCGCTGCAAGCGCGAATGCGAGAGCGCGGACTGGTCCAGGCAGCTCGTTTCAACTGGCTGCGCAGTGCCCAGGAGACGCTAGTAGTGTATCGCGACACGCTGGGCAGATGACTGAAGCAATGTGACGGTATTGTATGAAGATCCTGTTTCTGACGCCACAGGTACCCTATCCTCCTCGCCAGGGAGCAGCGCTTCGCAACTGGGGGTTTATCTCTGATCTGGCGGCGCGGCACGAGGTGGCGGTGCTTTCGTTTATGGCCCCATCTCCCTCTCTCTTTTGCTCACCGGAGACTATGACCGGCGGGACGATCACAGCGGATGGGGAAGCGTCTGACCCGCTTGGGGAAACTTGCCGTGTCGAGACGGTGATGCTTCCCGACCGCGTGCTTCGGGACCGGGTACGTGACCTGCTCCTCACGCGCCAGCCCGACATGGCCCTGAGACTAGCGTCGGACACATTTGCCCAGCGGCTGGAAGCTTGGCTGGAAAGCGAGACCTTTGATGTCCTTCAGATCGGTGGCATCGAAATGTCTCCGTACCTCGGGGTGGCAAAGGCGGCGCGTCCCCGGTCTCGCATCGTTTTCGATAATCTGAACTGTGAACACCTGCTACAATGGCGTGCCTTTCTCACCGACCTGCGCGCGCCGGGGCGATGGCCCGGCGCAGCCTACTCTTTTGTGCAGTGGCATCGCCTGCGTCGCTATGAGGCTCAGATCTGCCGGAGCGCCGACCACGTCTTGGCTGTCTCCGAAAAGGATGCAGCGATGCTGCGCAAGCTGGTATCTGGCCTCGATGTGACCGTCGTCCCGAATGGTGTAAACACGCAAACCTATACTCCTTCCCCTCCAGATTCACCTGCCCCTCCCACGCTGGTTTTCACCGGTACGATGGATTTTCGTCCCAACGTGGACGCGGTTCTCTGGTTTGCCCAGCAGGTGCTGCCGCGGGTGCGGGAAAAGGTACCGGAGGTGCACTTTTTCGTCGTCGGTCAGCGTCCACACCGGCGTCTGGACAGTCTTCAGACTCATCCGGCGATCACACTGACGGGGTGGGTAGACGATGTGCGCCCCTACATCGCTCAGGCAGCGGTGTACATCGCACCGCTGCGGATCGGGGGGGGAACACGACTGAAACTGCTGGAAGCTATGGCGATGGCCAAGCCGGTGGTTGCCACGCGCCTGGGGGCGGAAGGATACCCGGTCGAGGATGGGCGCGAGCTGCTGCTGGCTGACGCGCCATCGAGTTTCGCGGCTGCAGTGGTGTCACTGCTCCAGGCACCGAAACGACGGGCCGAATTGGGCCAATCCGCTCGAGCTTTTGTCGAGCGGCATTATGATTGGCGGTCCATTGTGCCTCGAATGGAGGCCGTCTATCACTCCTGATCTTCATTTGTGGGAGACAGACCGGGTAAAAGCAAGCCGCCAGCGCAAGCTGGCGGCCAAGTATTCATGTGTAAGTTGTGCTGCGAAAACGTGTGTCAGGCAGGGATCAACGCTGCTGGGGCTTCCTCCACCCCCTTGGCCTGACAGAGGACGATGGTTTCATCTTCAACGTTCACCAGGATTGTATCCCCACCCTCGAATCTGCCCGCCAGGATTGCATCGGACAAGGCATCCTCAATCCGATTCTGAATGACCCGGCGCAAAGGCCGTGCCCCGTATTCCTCGCTATATCCTTCCTCCGCCAGCGCTTCTCGGGCTGCTTCAGAGACTTGCAGTTCCATCTCGTATTCTGTCAGCCGTGTGCGTACCTTCTCCAATTCCAGGTCCACGATCTCGTGGATCTCGTCTCTGCTGAGAGCGTGGAAGACGATCACGTTGTCGACCCGGTTTAGGAACTCGGGGCGGAAGGTGCGCTTCAGTTCTTCCAACAGCCGATTTCGCATCTCGTCGTATTCGCGCTTAGCATCAGCTTCTTCATCCCTGGGGACAGCAAAGCCCAAGCCTCCTTGCCGCTTGATCATCTCTGCACCAATATTTGAGGTCAGGATGAGAATCGTGTTGCGAAAGTCCACCCTGCGCCCTCGAGCATCCGAGAGACCACCCTCCTCCATAATCTGGAGCAGCATGTTAAACGCCTCTGGATGCGCCTTCTCAATTTCGTCAAAGACGACGATGGAGAAAGGCCGGCGGCGTATGGCTTCCGTGAGCTGCCCTGCATCGTCGTAGCCCACATAACCTGGCGGCGCTCCTACCAGCCGGGCTACGGTGTGGCGTTCCATGAACTCTGACATGTCAAGCTGCAGCAAGGCATCCTCGCTGCCAAACATAAACTCAGCTAACGCTTTGGCCAGCTCGGTCTTGCCCACTCCCGTGGGACCGAGAAAGATAAGGGAGCCGATGGGCCGGTTGGGATCCTTGAGTCCAGCTCGTGCCCTGCGCACTGCCTTGGCAACCGTGGTGACAGCCTCGTCCTGCCCAACGATGCGCTGGTGAAGGCTTTCCTCCATTTGCAGCAAGCGATCCGTCTCACCGCTGCGTAACTGGGTTAGTGGGATCCCTGTCCACATAGAGACCACTTCTGCGATATCCTCGGGATTGACCACGATTCCCCCATTCTTTGGAGAATCCGATTCCCAGTCTTCGCGCAGAGACGCTATCTGCTCCTGATATTCGATCTCCTGGTCACGTAGCACGGCGGCATCCTCGTAACGCCGTTCTTCGATGGCCGTGCCCTTGGATTGCTGAGCGGTCTTTAACTGGGCGAATAGCTCACGCAGGTCATTGGCATGGGGAGCCTTGTACATCCGCACCCGAGAAGCGCTCTCATCGACTACATCGATCGCCTTGTCCGGGAGGTAACGATCGGAGATGTAGCGGGCTGAGAGACGGGCCGCGGCTTCCAATGCCTCGTCGCTGATCTGCAGTCGATGGTGGCGCTCGTACGCAGAGCGAACGCCCTGCAGGATCTCGATCGTCTCTTCGACCGAGGGCTCCTCCACAACAACCGGCTGGAATCGTCGCTCCAGGGCTGCGTCCGATTCAATGTGCTTGCGATATTCCTCCAACGTGGTCGCACCGATACATTGCAGCTCGCCCCGGGCCAGGGCTGGTTTGAGGATATTGGCTGCATCCACCGAGGAACCTGCTGACCCGGCCCCGACGAGCATGTGAACCTCGTCGATGAACAGGATGCTATTGCTGTTCTTGAGCTCGGTGATAACCTTTTTGAGACGTTCCTCGAATTGTCCCCGATACATCGTCCCGGCGACCAACGAGCCAACGTCTAGCTGTAGCACCCGCTTGTCCAGCAACGGCCCAGGCGTTGCGCCGGCGACGATGCGCTGGGCCAACCCCTCCACAATGGCCGTCTTGCCCACCCCGGGCTCACCGATGAGGGCGGGGTTGTTCTTTGTTCGCCGTGCTAGAATCTGAATCACCCGCTCGATTTCCTGTTCCCTTCCAATGACCGGATCCAGCTTGTCCTGATTTGCCAGATCTGTCAGGTCGATCGCCATTTGATCCACTACAGGAGTCTTGGAAGTCTTGGTGGACTTGGCCTTGCGTTTCCCGGCCAAGGCCGGTTCTTGCTGCATCAACCGATCGGTAGAATGGCGTATCTGCCGGCTGGTAATCCCAAGGTGGTTGAGCACTTCCAGTGCGGTGCCATCGCCCTGCCGCACCAGCGCCAGGAGAATGTGATGTGTGTCTATCTGCGGGTGCCCTCGGCGTTTGGCTTCGTCCCCCGCCAACTCTAGCACTCGTTTGGTACGAGGTGTAAGATCGAGTTCCGAGCTTAGCAGGGAGCGCCTGCGCACGGTGCTGAGTCGCTCGACCCAGTGCTGCACGTCACCAGATTGGATGCCCAAGTCCCGCAGCACCTGTCCAGCGATCCCCTCTTCCTCCCGCAAAAGTCCCAGCAACAGATGCTCGGTGCCGATCTGTGCGTGATTCAACTTCTCAGCTTCCAACTGAGCCAACTTTAGTACCCGTCGCGATCCATCAGTAAAGAATTTAATCAGCTTATCCATACCCATGACCCATATCTACTCACACCCTGACCTAGGAGGGAAGAACCGCACTACGCCTCAGTCCGACTCTCATCTGGGGAAGATTCCTGCACGAGATGAGCATCAGAAAGCGCCGCCGCGAGGGGCGTCTCCATCTCAGGTTGCTCGGCCGCCAGCATCGCTTCCCAGTCTTGATCTAGGTATTCTCCTTGGACCACCTGTTTGAGGCTCAGCGCCATTCGATGACGACTTGGTTCCACGCCTACTACACGCAGTGTAACGACTTGTCCAGGCTGGATGACATCACCCGGGTGGACGACGGCCGTTTCGTCCAATTCGGATATGTGAATCAACCCCTCTATTGCCTCGTCACCAACGATACTGGCGAAAGCGCCCCACTTGGCGAGACGTGTGATGATCCCCTCAACCAATTGCCCTTCCTGGTATCGCTCCTCGACCGAGTCCCAAGGATCAGACTGCAATCGTTTGAGGCTGAGAGAAACCCGCTGGCGTTCGAGGTCCACCCCTAGTACGTAAACCTCGACTTCCTTTCCCACCTCCATCACTTCACTTGGATGCTTGACCCTCTTCCATGAAAGCTCCGATAGATGGACCAGCCCATCTATTCCCCCGATATCGACAAAAGCACCAAAATCCGCCAGGTTTATGACCCGGCCCTTACGTATATCTCCCTCGGCTAACTCGTCCAGTAGTCTCTCGCGCTGGTTTTTGCGCCAGTCGCGTAGAGCAGCCCGCTCGGAGAGAATCAACCGATTTCGCTCCCGATCAACCTCGATAATCTTGAGTTGGATGGACTCTCCGACCAATGCCCTCCAACGATCGTTACTGTCGGCTGCGTCGGATAGCTGTCTGGTGCGCGAGGCATCTAGCTGTGAACCCGGCACAAAACCCCGCAACTGTCCGAAGTGAACGATCACCCCGCCCTTGTTGCAGTCAGCTACTTGGCTTTCTACGATCTCTTGGCTCTCCAAGAACCGCTGGGCCTCGCGCCATTCCTGAGCCATCTTGGCCCGAGAGAGGGAGAGTATGATATCGTCACTGGTGTGATCCGAGTTGAGAATATAAACCGACACTTCCTCACCCACGCGGATTTTCTCGCGATCCTCCGGTGTCAGCCTCATCAAGTCGGACTCGGATACAATCCCCTCACACTTGGCGCCGATATCCACGATGATTTCATTGTTGCTAGCACGTACTACGACACCCGTAACAATGCTGCCCCGTTCCAGTTTCTGGCAAGAGAGGTAACTCTCAAGCATATCTGCCATTGAAGGCGTGTCTTGACCAACAGGAGACTCTAGAGTCTCGTCATCAGTAGGTAGAATGATTTCCGCAGGCATTCGTTCACCCCAGTTTAGGATGCTCCAATTATAGGTGGTTTGACGATAAACCGCAAGTATCCCATCAGAGCTAACAGCCGAGGGGCCTCAATCATGAGGCCCCTCTTGGCACAACATTCTCTGTTGTCTAAATGGGTCATGCTTGAACCTTGCGTCTACGCCGTCGCCGAACGATGGCACGCACAAGGAGGAACAATCCCGCAATAGGCACAGCGATTACGGCCAGGACAGGGATGACGAGGACGAGGACGACGATGGTTGCATCCACCAGAAACTGGAGTACCCTGACGAGGGATTGGAACGCATTTCGCAGTGTGCCCTCCGGATGCCAGCCGCCTACCTGGATCGGCAGCGCTAGTTCGTCAGGAATGATGTCGAGACTGACCGTGGCCAGCGCCGCTGATTGCTCCAGATACTGTATACGTCCTTTGACGTGTTCGATGTCGGCCTGGATCGTTTGCAGTTGCTCGTACACAGCCAGGGCAGCTTCGGTGTCTTCGGCTTCCTCCAAGAATTCCAATAGACGGGATTCGGTTGCCTCCAAGTAGCGTAGACGGGACCGCAGATCCACGTACTCCTCCGTCACATCCTGCCCAGAGATGCTCTCGTGTCGCACTTCGGTGGCCAGCTCACGAATACGGTCCAACACGAGGTCAAGACTCTCAGCAGGGATGCGGATGGTGACCGATGCCTGGAGTCCTTCCTCGTACTTGTATACGTTCGAGTCGACGACGTAGCCATCCAGTTCACCCACCAGGTCATCAATCTCATCGAGCGCCGTCTCGGTGTCCGGCACCACCAGACTCAGCGAAGCGTTGCGGATGATGAGGCGCTCGACTGTGGAATAGTCGGCAGCTCCCGAGTTTGGAGCGCCAGGCGCGTAACTCCCCTCATCCTCTGCGAACTCGCCGTCATAGAACGCGGCCTCAGGCTCAGCGGCGTATTGCTCCATTGCCGGCTCAGGTGCTGCTCCGCAGCCCGCGAGGAGCAGGGCCAGGACAACGGCGAGCATACCATAGGTGGAATTCTTGCTCATTGTTTTTCTCCTACTCTATTGTCAGTTGAACCCATCACTCTATAGACGCCTAGGAACAGCGTAGAGTTCCAACTGACGGTGTTCCATAGGCGGAAACGGTGGTGAGGCCATCGCGGAGGGGACTGGTTCGGCGTCAGCGACCCATCTCCAGCCGGTCGATGAGGCGGCGCGGAAGTCCCCGAGCACGCATCCGCTCCTGAGTGATCTCGATTGGATAAGCGACGCGGTGGAACCGAAGGGTCATGTTTTCCACATCAAGCATTGCATAGCTGGTCCGAGGATCACCATCACGAGGTTGGCCAACGCTGCCTGGGTTGATGATCATACGGTGTTGTCCAAGTCTCAATGGGTCGGGCAGGGGGGAGAGAATCAAGTGACAGCGATCTTGCTGTTCATCCAGTTCGAAAACGACCGGTACGTGGGTATGCCCAATCAGGCAGACCGGTGCAGAAAAGTGAGCAAAATTGGCATATGCTACGTTGGTGTCCAGTACATATTCCCACACAGGTTCCCTTGGACTGGCGTGAGCCAGGTGGAAGCCATCTTGCTCCACGTGAGTAGGAAGCCCATCCAGGTATTCTCGTGCAGATGGTGTGAGTTCCGACTGAGTCCACAGACTGGCAGTCCGGGCGTCAATGTTAAAACTCCTGAGGTCGAGTTTTCCAAGTGCAGCCCAGTCATGGTTGCCCGCCAGACAGATGTGTGGGAATTCCTGAATCCGGTCGATACACTCGTTGGGATTGGGACCATAACCCACCAGGTCACCCAAACACCATATCCTGTCAAAGGGAGGGGCGTCGGACAGCACTGTCTCCAGAGCCACCAGGTTCGCATGAATATCGGTTACGATCAAGATGCGCACGTTGTTAGCACTCCGTATGAAATGGAGCATATTATATACGCATTCCCTGGTTTCGCCAATCAAGGCAACCTGGCAGGGCTATCGTATTTGGAAGAGCAGAATCTCGTCGCTGTGGTTGCTAGCCTGCTTTGCTCTCTGGGGATCGCCAGATCCGAAGATTTAGGCAGCGAGCAGTCTGGATCTGGCGATCCAGACTAAGCGGATGGGCCAAATGCGATTGCCCTAACCTGGGATGCTGCAGTAGGCACGCCCGATAGTCCATTCTAGACAACTGGGTGGACTGCTTTTTTACCCTGCGCTCGCTCATTGCTTGTCGAGCTTGAGCAACAGTTGTATAATCACCGTTGGGGTGATTCTCAAATCAATCCCGTTATGTCAGGAGCCGCTCCAATGGCCCCGATTCTTGATGATCATACACTGGAATTCGTGAGTCGCAGTCCCGACCAGACACAACGACTGGGGGCACGATTGGGTGCCCTGCTACAAGGTGGCGATATCGTTTGTCTGGAGGGGCCATTGGGCTCGGGCAAGACCTGCTTGGCCCAGGGCATAGGACGAGGTTGGGGAGTGGGACAGACACTCACCAGTCCTACTTTTGTCCTGATCCGCGAGTACGCGCGCCCTCAGAACAGGGAGGGAAACCCTGGGGGCTTGTGTCTCTATCACGTCGATCTTTATCGCACGCCCAGCGAAGCCGAAGTATTGAGTTTGGGAATGGATGATCTCCTGGGTGACAGATGCGCCGTCTTTGTGATCGAGTGGGCAGAGCGTCTGCAATCTCTGATGCCCTCTGACTACATATGGATCAGACTCAGTTATTCTGATCGGGCCGATCAGACACGGCGGGCTCTGCACTTTGCCGCACAAGGAGAGCGTCACACGAGCCTTTTGCGAGACTTTCGGCATGAGGCCTTCGGAGCTTAGGATATGCTGGTCGCGATTGATACATCCACCGGATACTCTAGTCTAGCGCTGCACGATGGACATCAAGTACGAGCTGAGCATACGTGGGAAGCTCCACGCCGGCACACGGTCGAATTGCTGCCCCGCCTAAAGAATGCATTCGAGCAATTGCAGATCGGCGTCGATCATCTCAGCGGAGTAGCGGTGACACAGGGCCCTGGTTCTTTCACCGGTCTTCGGGTAGGTATGGCCGTGGCGAAAGGACTGGCATTGGCGCGCGGGCTGCCGTTGGTCGGCGTGCCAACTCTGGATGTCGTGGCGATGGCCCAGGGCAGGGACCATCGGCCCCTGTGCGCGGTCTTGGAGGCTGGGAGAGGGCGCATCTGTGCTGCAATGTACCGGTGGCGCGATGGAGAGTGGCACAACCAGGAGGAGCCACGCCTGACAACTTGGTCAGCCTTGGTCGAGGAAATCACATCCCCGACCTTGTTCTGCGGAGAGATCGACGCGGCAGGAATCGATATCTTGGCCACCCTGGCCGAGTCCGCGGTGCTATTGCCAGCAGCAGCCAGACTTCGTCGGGCTGGATTCCTGGCGGAGATCGCATGGCAAAGGTTAAATCGGGGCGATGTCGATGACCCTACCACGCTAGCCCCGCTGTATCTGCAGTAAGTGAACTCTGGGCGTTCCACGTGACGAGTGCTCCACTGCCATACACGATCCGCCTCATGGAGCCAGGCGACGTTCCAGCGGTGATCGCTATCGAGCGAATGTCTTTCCCCACGCCTTGGCATGCATCGTCCTTTCTGTATGAGCTGAAGCACAACACGCGCTCGTTCTTCTATACTCTGTTGAAGCCGGCCATACAGCCTTCGCCCGACGAGCTTGCTGGTGCTGACCAAGGTTGGCTGCGCAGGTTACGGGGCGTATTACGTCCGCCGGAGGAGAACCAGGTGATCGGATATGTGGGTCTTAGGAGTCAGTCTGCCGAGGCCCACATTAGCACCATTGCCGTACATCCCGAGTGGCGTGACCAGGGCTTGGGAGAGCTGTTGTTGCTGATAGCGATGGAGAAGGCAGTCGAGCTAGACGCCACAGCGGTTTCTTTGGAGGTTCGTCCGTCCAATCAAGTGGCACAGCATCTGTATCGCAAGTACGGCTTTCGGTTCACGGGCGTACATCGCGGCTACTACCGGGACGGCGAAGATGCGTGGTTGATGAGAGTGAGGCTAAAGCGAGACACGTATCTGGGACGACTGGCTGAACGACGGCGCGCATTGGAGGCACGTCTAGCCCTCAGCAGGGATGGCGTTGGACAAAACAATGGGGATAAGCTATAATCAACGCCGGTACCCTCTGTTAGCCGTAGACAGTATCAGGATTCAAGGAGGACAAGCGTGTCGGAGTTGGAGACACTGGCAGCAGCGGTAGCGAAATGCACGCAGTGTTTATTACATCAAGGACGGACCAAGGCTGTGCCTGGCGAAGGGCCGGAAAGCGCAAACATCATGTTCATCGGTGAAGCACCGGGTTTCCACGAGGATCAGCAAGGGCGTCCATTCGTGGGAGCGGCTGGCAAGTTCCTTGATGAGTTGCTGGATACCATTGGTCTGAAGCGGGATAGTGTCTACATCACCAATGTGATCAAGTGTCGTCCGCCCGGCAATCGGGATCCGTTGCCTGAGGAAATCGAGGCCTGCAAACCATATATCGACCGGCAGATCGAACTGATCCAGCCCACATTGGTAGTGACTTTGGGACGTTTCTCAATGGCCCGTGCCTTCCCCAAAGCTCGCATCTCCCGGATCCACGGGCAACCGCGCAAGATTGAAGGCGTGGTCTACTATCCGATGTATCATCCGGCAGCCGCGCTGCACCAGCCAAGTCTGCGTCGCACAGTTGAGGAAGACATGCTGCGCATTCCCGAGTTGATCGAGCAGGCTGCACAGATGGCCGAGTCTGCGCTTCCCACGGAGGCGCAGCAGCTCAAGTTGTTTTGAGGCAGCAAGTGGTTGAGTTTATCTCGATTATTGTGCTCACCTTTGCACTGGCGCTGGTCGTGCTGGGCGCCATCACAATGTGGCTAGAGCGTGGAACAGGACGGCTGAAGGGAATCGCGTTGGTCCTTGTTGGGCTGCTGGTAGGTGCAGGATACGCCTTCCTGGGGAGCCGTTTCTCACTGGCGCTCTTTGACCGCCTGATCGTGCGTGTGGATCTGCCGGCCTTGATGTCCACAGCCTTCACCTACACGGCGGGTGTGTTAGGTGGAGTAGCGCTAGCTGCGGGACTCTTTCTCTGGGCCACGGGTCGCTTTCGGCATCAGGTAGAGCGGACGTCGATAGCTCTTGTCATCGTAGGTATCGTGGTGGCGTTGGTGGCGACGGTGTTTGCCATCGCCCTCAGTGCCCCTTGAGGGACAGTTCGCTTTTTCACCCTAGCAGACGAAGCGCCGTTTCAGCCAGGATCGCCGCACCGATAGGCAGGCACCGCTCATCGACGTTGAAGCGTGGGTTGTGGTGTTTGCGCTCATCCCCTTCGATACGGCAGCCTAGCATGAACATTGCCCCAGGGGCTAGTTCTGTGAAGGCTCCAAAATCCTCGGCCCCCATCTCCATCCTGTGCGGCAGGACATGGTCGTCGCCCAGGAGCTCGACGCCCACCTCACGAATGAGGGCCGCCACTCCCGCATCGTTTATCATCGACCCGCCACCATGTTCAAATTGCAGCACATAATCGCCGCCCAGCGTGCGTGCAACCTCAAAGGCGCGCTCGATTTCGTTATGAATCTGCTCCCTCACCTCCGGTCGCATGTAGCGAATGGTGCCGGACAGCTCCACCTGCTCCGGAATCACGTTTTCTGCCTGGCCGGCGTGGATAGAGCCGATGCTCACCACCGCTGGCTCGACTGGGTGCAGACGGCGGGAGACAATACCGTGAAGAGCCAGGATGACGTGTCCGGCGATATAGATCGGGTCGATCACCTTATGGGGCATGGCTCCGTGTCCCCCCTTGCCGATGATGGCGGCAAAGAAGCTATCCACTCCGGCTGAGGCCGGGCCTGCGCTGATCGTGATGTCACCGACGGCGACGGACGCATCCACGTGGAGGGCCAACACCTTGTTTACTCCCTCCATCGCGCCGTCCTCGACCATACGGGGCGCACCACTGATTCCCTCGTCGTCCCCTGCCTCCTCAGCCGGTTGGAAAAGAAAGCGTATCGTGCCGCGATAGGTCTCCTGTGCCAGCAGGGTCGCCACGCCTGCTGCAATAGCCGTATGGGCGTCGTGACCGCAGGCGTGCATAACCCCGGGAACTTTTGAAGCGTAGGGAACATCATTGGCCTCTTGTAATGGGAGGGCATCCATATCGGCGCGGATAGCGATGATAGGGTGGCCCTGCCCGCGTTCTGCCACTATCCCGGTCCGACCTACACCGGTGCGGACGTGGTAGCCCAGGGACTCTAGCACCTCTGCCACCCGGGCAGAGGTGCGTATCTCCTGAAAACTCAGCTCGGGATGGCTGTGGAATTCCCGTCGCCAGGCAACTAGCTGTTTCTCAATCTCGCGAGCACGCTGTAGCATCATCGCTCCTGCGGGAAAATAACTTGCTCAGTCTGTTGGCTATCGTGCCACCCTCGGCAGTCTACTGCATCAGCAGGTAGTGATAGGCTGAGAGGGCGGCCTTGGCCCCCTCCCCGATATGAACCAATACCTGTTCGGAGATGAGCGTCACGTCTCCCGCTGCATACACCCCCGGCCAACTGGTCGCGCAGTAGGTGTCGACAATGATGTGGCCGCGACTGTCACAGTCAATCCAATCCTGTACCAGTGCAGAGTTGGGGGTGCGCGTCAGTTTCACGAACAGGCCTTTGATTGGAATCTCCCGTGTTCCCCCGTCGGTCGTCGTCACCAGGATGCCCTCCACAAAGTCACGGCCGAGGACCTCCTGGACCGCAGCGCCATCGAGTATCTCGATCCTTTGCATCTGGGCGAGCCTTTTTGCTAGAGGGGTCGGCACCAATGGCTCGGAAGCCAGAAGGTAGACCCGGTGTGCCTTTTGGGCCAGGCGGGCTGCGGCCCACTGGGCACGTCGTCCACTCCCAACCACGGCCACCTCCTTGCCAAGAAACAGACTGGCGTGGGTGGCTACCGAATAGCTCAGCCCGCGGCCAGCCAGCCGCCCCTCACCAGGGACATTGAGGTGCTGCGGTTTCGCACCGGTTGCCATGATCAGGACTCGCGCCTCGTAGCAATCGCCCCCAGCGGTGTATACGACAAAGTGCTTCTCGTCGGGCGTGATGCGTGTCACCGTATCAAAGTCGCGAGCGAAATCGAGGTAGTCGAGTTGGCGACGAAAGGCATCCAGCAACGCCTCGCCTGTGATGGTCTCTCGTCCCTCCATATCCTCTATCTGCATAGCATAGGTGGTCTGGCCTCCCCACCGTTCTGCGATGATCAGTGTCTCCAGTCGCTGATTGATAGCTGTCGCAGCCGCGGTGATGCCTGCCGGTCCGCCCCCGATAACGATCAGGTCATACATTGCATAGTCTCCTTGATCCGTGTTCCAGATTCATCCACACTCATTCCTCCGGTACGGGGGGGATGAGTCCTTTTTCCATCAAGAAATGGGTCATGTCCTGGGCCTGGCGAATGGTCGACTCCGCCTTGCTGAGCAGATCCTCATATGAGATGCTGATACGAGCTACTCCCTGCTCCTGTGCCTTCATACCGACAGCCGCTGCCTCCCGGGGAAAGACCTCCCGGTCATCCATCGCTGGGATAATATGCTCCTCGTCAAGCCCCTTCTCCTCTGCAAAGCGCGCCAGCTCCTGAGCAGCGGCGATGGCCATTTCGTCGGTGATCGTCGTAGCCCGCACATCCAGCACCCCTCGGAATATGGCTGGGAAACCAAGCGAGTTGTTGATCTGGTTGGCGAAATCGCTGCGTCCTGTGCCCACGATGCGTGCCCCAGCCTCCTTTGCCTCCCAAGGCCAAATCTCGGGGATGGGATTGGCGCACGGCAGCACAATCGCGTCTTCAGCCATCCCCTCTATCCACTCTGGCGATATCGTCCCGGGGCCAGGTCGACTGGCCGCTATACAGACGTCAGCGCCCCGCATCGCTTCCTGAGGACCGCCGCGCCGTTCCTCGGCGTTGCTCTTTTGGCAGATGCGCCACTTGTCCACGAACTCGATCTTGCGCTGTTCGATGTCCTCACGGTCTGGGTGCAGAATACCCTTGCTGTCGCACGCGATGATGTTGCCGAAAGGCACACCACTGGACAGGAGCAGACGTATCGTGGCGACATTGGCCGCGCCAGTGCCGATCACGGTGAACCTGGCATCCTCCATCCGTTTTCCAACCACCTTGAGTGCATTTATCACGCCTGCCAGGATCACCGTGGCCGTCCCTTGCTGGTCGTCGTGCCAGACAGGTATCTTGATCTCGGGGTCGGTGCGCAGCATGTCGAGCACGCGAAAGCACTTGGGTTGCGAGATATCCTCCAAGTTGATCCCTCCGAATGAGGGCTGGATCAGCTTTACAGCAAGCATAATGCGGTAGGGGTCTTTGGTGTTCAGGCAAATCGGCACCGCATCCACGCCCCCCAGGTATTTGAAGAGCAGGGCCTTTCCCTCCATCACCGGCATCGCGGCGGCAGGACCGATATCACCCAGTCCCAGCACTCGGGTGCCATCAGAGACAATGGCGACCGTGTTGCCCTTGTTGGTGTACTCGTAGACCAGATCCTCGTCCTGTTGTATAGCCCGGCACGGAGCAGCCACACCGGGCGTGTACCAAATGGCAAAGTCATCCAGTCCTCGGACGACACACTTTAGCGCAGTCTGCACCTTGCCTCGATAAAAGGGATGCAGGCGCATTGCATCCTCCGCTGGTTTGTTGGCTTTTGCCAGCAGCTCCTCTTCAGTTAGCATTGGACCTCCTTCACTTTTTTTCTCTCCGGCATCGACAAGCTGCTGAACCGAGACTATTGGGCCAAACGCTGCCTTCAACGCTTCGAGATTCTCCCTCTGTTCACGATAGATCTCAAACAACCTGGCCGGGATATTTGTTTCCTTCTCGTAGGCTTCCTCTTGCAGCTTTATCCTCGCGAGGATGTTGTCCACGTAGAGCGTGAACTGTTTGTCGTATAGTTCCCGCGTGTACTCTTTGCCAATCTTGGCAAACAGATCTTGGAGATCCTCGTACCTCGGGATGAATCCGATTGGCGTCTCAATCGCGTCCACTTCCCCGTGGGCCCTCAGCTCGAGCCAGCCAAGCCACACTTTTACGTCGCGCTTCTGACCCAACAGGCCGGTTCCTTCTCCACCACGGGCCTCGTGCGTGAGAAAGTAGTTCAATCCAGCTATGATGGGTTTGCTCTTCAGCCTATCAGAATTAAAGAATAGGAACTGTGCATCCATATAGTCCCCAAGCGGACCGGGAATAAACGGCTCGTTGGCCCAAGGCTGGCGTCTGACCCCCTTGGCCCCCACCTCCGTCGCGGTCGCCGCCGAAAGAATGGAGGCTCCGATGACAACCCCATGGTCAGGGTCTCTGGAAACCCAGACAGGAGGCATGGTATCACTATCCCGCCCGCTGTACGTGATCACCTTGATCTCCGCCCCGCGTGGATCTTCCGCTATGGCTTGATTATAGTTTCCGATGCACGTGTTCGAAACCGTACATCGCGCATTTGGATGGGAGAGAGGGATAGGATTGCCCTGGTCATCTGTCTTGCCCTTCCACCACTCGCCCTGGAAGTTGAAGCCTTTCTCTGGACGCTGCTCGCCATCTCCCACCCAGCGGGGCACTTTGCACTCATCAACCAACACGTTCGTCCAGATTACCTCGGCCCCTTCCTCGCGCAGAGCTTTTATCAAGTATGGGTCGCTTTCGCGGTTGACATCCTGGACGATCCCAAAGATGCCGACTTCGGGGTTTATGGCTCTTAATGTTCCGTCTTTGGCAATCCAAAGCTGGGCCAGGTCGTCACCGATGAAATCGGTGCCGACCATAGCGGTCGTCGTTTTCCCACACCCGGAAGGCGCTGCTCCGGCAAAGAACGTCTTTCTTCCACCAGGGCCGGTCAAGCCCGTGATAAACATATGCTCCGATAGCTCCTGTTCTCTACGGTAGTAGGTGGCCAGGTCCACCGCAAACCGGTGATTGCCCTTTTTCAGAAGCAGCGTGTTGCCAGCATATGTACAAAACATTGAGAATGTCGTCAGCCAGCTCCTATCCATAAACACCCGTGCATTTGGCAGATCCTCGGGTCGATTTGGCCCCTCGCCATGAACGTTGGTGAAAAACAGACCTGCGCGTTGCACTTCTTGATCAAACTGATGGTAGACGTGCCGGTACAGGATATTCGCAGAGTGCATGACGTAGGTTGAGGTCGTGATCTCCAGAGCTGGGATTGCAGCCGGAGCGCCAATTGGCCCCCTGCTGAACAAACCCACAAGCAGGGTCTTCCCGCGCGCAATCCCGGTCATGTTGTCTCTGACGTACTCTAGCGCCTCATCCTTCTGGATTCTCTTTGCCAATACGCTGACCTGCTCGTCTTTGTTCACAATGTAGAACGTCCTGTCAATGATCCGGGCCTGCTCACGCGCAAGGTCAAAGTGAATCGTATGGTCTTTCATCGCCAGGGTTTTCTCTTCGCTCTTCTCAAGGCTCATCGCCCTGACTCGCTCAATGTCTGCCTCCGATCCGGTGTTCACAAAGACTGCATCAGGATCGGTCATTGAGATCGCATTCGCGATTCTCAGAAGCGCTTCCTCACTGGAGATCCTGCACAGTTTTGTCACGCTCTCCTCGTCGCACCTGGCATCAAATAGCGCCCTTGCTTCATCCAGAGTGCCGATGCCGCCGACTTGTGCAAGGATGTCGATGCCTTTCTCTAGTTCTAACATTCACTGTCTCCTTTTCAGCGTTGGGGTTCAGGTATCACCTTGCCCGGATTCAGAATATCCAGCGGGTCGAGCGCGTGCTTGAGGCTCCGCTGTACGTCTACTGAGACGGACCCCAGCGCCTGCTCCACGTAAGGTCGTTTGAGGGTGCCGACGCCGTGCTCGCCTGATAGTGTCCCCCCCAACTCCAGTGCCGCGCCAAAGATCTCTCCAACTATCGGCTCGATCTTGCTCCACTGATCAGGATCGCGCTTGTCAAAGAGGATATTGGGATGAAGGTTCCCATCCCCGGCATGGCCAAAGACGACGATGGGAAGACCGTATTTGGCGCTGATGGCCTTGATGCGACGGACTGCCTCGGGGATGGCACTGCGAGGGACAGTGATATCCTCCCCCAGCTTGTTGGGCGCCTTGCGCGCAAGGGAGGGTGAGACAGAGCGACGCGCCTGCCATAGGCTGGCTCGCTCTTTTTCGTCCTTTGCCACGCTTACCTCCCGCGCGCCGTTCTCCCGACAGATACGGGCCGCCGCCTCGATCTCCCGCACCACGGCGTCCTCGTCCGAACCGTCGGCTTCGATGATCAGGAGGGCCTCCACGTCCAACGGCAGTCCCAAACCCATCGCCTCTTCGATACAGGCGATGGCCGTCTCATCCATCAACTCCAGAGTTGCCGGGACAATGCCCGCCGACAGAATAGCATTGACGGTACGGGCCGCGTCATCCAAGGCCAGAAACTCGGCGCGGGCCGTGCGGACGTACTGAGGCTTGACAGTCAGTCGCAGCAGTGCCTCGGTGATGACGCCCAGCGTTCCCTCCGAGCCGACGAAAAGTGACTTCAAGTCGTAACCGACAACATCCTTGATCGCTTTGCCACCGGTCCTCAGTATGCGCCCGTCGGACAGGACGACCGTGAGGCCCAATACATAGTCGCCAGTGATGCCATACTTGAGGCAGCGAGGTCCGCCGGCGTTGCAGGCGATGTTTCCGCCGATGGTGGATTGCTTGATGCTGGAGGGATCGGGTGGATAGAACAACCCCCGCTTTTCCACCTCTGCCTGGAGGTCAGCGGTGACGATGCCCGCCTCGACCGTGGCCGTCATGTTCCCTACATCAATCTCCAGTATATGATTCAGCCGCGTTAACGAGAGCGCGATGCCCCCGTCGAAGGGAACCGAGGCCGCCGCCAAGCCCGAGGCCATACCCCGTGGCACAACGGCAATGCGCTTCTGGTGTGCCAGGGTCAGCACCTGGCTGACCTGATCAGTCGTCGTCGGCAGTACGACCACGTCAGGTCGGTGTTCGGCAAAGGTGCCATCAAACGAATAGGCCACCATATCCTCGGGTGAGGTCAGGATGCCCTCCCGGCCAACGATGTCGCGCAGTTGTTTTATGATTGATTGATCCAGCATATAGTTCTTCCCTCTCACTTATTCGTCCACTTTGTTGTAAGCCCGATCCAACAGCACCACTGGATGGACGATTTCCGTCTCAAGTCCACGCTGGCGAACTCCCACGTGCAAGTGCATCTGGCAGCCCGGACATCCAGACGCGATGATCTGTGCGCCCGTGGCCTCGGCGTTGTCCATCTTGCGCTTGAGCACCTTGAGTGAGGTCTCAGGATGGGTGATGAGCTGGCTTCCAGCGGAGCCGCAGCACCAATCGGCCTCGTTCATTTCGACAAACTCGACACCCTCAATGAGTTGCATCAAGGCTCGTGGCTGCTCCCACACCCCTTGCCCTCGCCGCAGGTGACAGGGATCGTGATAGGTAACACGGGTCTCTAGCCGCCCCTCTGGTTTTTCCAGCGGAATCTCCATCAGGAACTCGCTGATATCCCGCACTTTGTGGCTGAAAGAAACCGCCCGTCCCGCCCACTCGGCGTCATCAGCCAAGAGTTCCTCATACTCCTTGAGCACAGAACCGCAGGTGGCACAATCCGTGACGATTGCTTCGACGTCATATTGCTCAAAGAGGGCGATGTTGTACCGGGCCATCTCCTGCGCTGTCTCTCGGTGACCGTACCCGATAGCGGGCATACCACAGCATTTGACCTGCTTGGGCGTGATGACGGTGCAGTGGTTGCGGGTCAGGACGCGAACTGTAGCGGCGCTCTCGTCAGCGAACATTAGGCTTTGAGCGCAGCCCAGGAAAAATCCAACCCGACGCTCCTCAGGATTCCCCTCTTTAGCGGGGGACACCTCCGGCAGGACCTGGCGCAGAGGCCGCTGCGGAAGATGAGGGAGCATTGACTCCATATCGCGCAGGTGGGCCGGCATCAGTCGTCGCAATCCCAGGGCATAGTAAAGGCGGCGCAGCCCTGTCCTCTCGTAGAGGCGCAACGGCAGGGTGGCCCATTCCATCCGCCGGGGATGAGGTATGAGACCCCGAAACAGAGGGCGCTTCCAGGCAGCAGGACGCACCTGTTCCTCGACGTGCCGCATAGCCATCGCGAGGTCCGCCGGGGCATTGCCCACTGGACAATTGTCGTTACAGGCCAGACACCCAAAGCAGGAATACATCTGCTCAAAGAGGTTGGGACTCAGTTCCAGCTCTCCCTCCAGGGCTTTGCGCGTCAGGGCGACCCTGCCACGCGGCGAGGTGGTCTCTGTCAGATACTCCCGGTATGTGGGGCAGACAGAAAGACACTGCCCGCAGCGGATGCAGTAGATGTAATCGTCCTCCGCTGGGACACGAATACCGTTTGTTTGACTCATATACTGTTCACCCTAAATTCCGGAGCCTCCGTATTGTTGGCCCTATCCCCGTCAATAGCGTGCCCAACAGAATTGCCGACAGCCCTACCAAAAGCCAGATCGGCCCCTGGCTGGTATCGGCGCCAGCGGCAGGCAGTTGCACCAGCAGGGTGGCTGTCGGCTGAGGAAGAGGCGTGCCGAGGGCGACGCTGGCTGTCGCAGAAGGAACAGGCGTGTCGGGCGTGGTGATCGTGGGAGACAGAGTGGGCGTCCCCAGGTCTCCGCCGCCGGACCCGCCGGTTGCCTCCTCTGTCGCCGCAGGCGTTCCCAGGTCTCCGCCGCCGAATCCACCGGCATCCTCGTCTGTTGCAGTGGGTGTCGCGTGGGAGGCAGGGGATGTCGCCGTCGGCTGAGGTGTGGGCTGCGCAGGACTGGTTTTGGCAATCGTCGGTGTGGGTACGCTGGTCGTCATACCTGCCGGCGCCGGCGTTGGGCGACTGGGTGTGGATGTGTGAATCGCAAGTCCCTCCCCGGCTTCGAAGCGGGTCTCTGTGGGGAAAGGGAGCAACTCGGCCCGTGAGAGTATCACCGTAATGCCCAGTAGGAGTAGGAACAGAAAAAGCAAGCCTACTACAACCCGCTGCTTTTTCTTCTTTATTTCCTCGTCCGTCACATCTTCAAACATCATAGCGCTCTCTGAGCCCAGTCGCGCGCCTGGCTGACCCAAGATTCGATGTCCACTCGTTGCCAGTTCTTGATGTCGAGCATGCGGCGCAGTTGGTCAGGGTCGGCTCCTGCCAGTTGACCATACGTGTTGACGCTGGCATCGCGCAGCTTCCATTGATAGACCGTCCCAATACCTTTGATGACCGTCAAGTCGTCGGGATGTGTGCGCTGGTAGACCTCGAACTGACCCCTCAGGTCGTCCAAACCGGCGTCCGCTGCCACCAGTTGCTCCCGTAGCTCGCGTATGTCCTCGTCGCGCCGCCGTAAAAAGTCGGCCAGGGTCTCTGAGGCCGAATCATCACTCTGTCCCTCCACACCAATGCCCAGCGCCGCCGGGGTGGTCCCACGTTGGCCCAACTGGAACTGGAGCTCCCGGTTCTTGCGATAGGCCTCATCTATGAGCCACTCGACGACAAAGCCGGCGATGGCTCCCGCCACCACCAGCAGCAGTCCGATAAAGAGGCCCACAGAAGCGCCTGCGCCGATGGCCCAGGCAACGATAAACCCGATGGCCAATCCCAGGGCCAACACAGCTAACCCGATTATCAACGTCACGACTAGTCCCCTTTCCTTGGCGGGTAGATTGGTAGACTAGTGAATAGAGAAACGTATAACCTGGCTATTGCTTCTTTGTCTACCGTTCTACTCAGCGACTACTACTGGCAGCGTGAGCAATGCGTGCGGCACGATCAACACGTCAAGATCTGATCCCAGCTCCCGAGCGGCCAGGCTCAGTCCATCCTCCATAGTCTCAGCAGCCGTCATCTTGCAGGCCGTCACCACGTCTGGACATTCGCTACCCACAATGACCACGCGCGCTTCCTCGAGCACTTTGGCCATCACAAAGGCCCTCTGCTGCCCAGGTGGATAACCATGCGTTCGAGCATCGTCCAGTATATGTTGGACGTCAGGTGCGTCCCGCATCGCGCTCAAGAAGCGCTGCTCCCCTACCCCATCTCCAGCGCCTTCCTCGCAACGTGCAGGAACGAGGATATATCCACCAGGCTTGACGACGGGCGTCGGTGCAAAGAACAGATAGGATGCTGCTCGACTGGCCTGGTAGAGATTAGCATCCTTGGGAAAGCCTGCCCCGCCGATAACCACGTCGTACTGGTGGGGTATCTCCACCTCATAGATGGAGCGGGCGAAGGTGACCAATTCCTTGAAGGCAGCCTGCGGCTCTCCGGCTGCCACTTTGAGAATCCGTTTTTCGTCGTCCAGCACGACGTTAAAAATAAAGCGCAGCCCGGCGCGCTGGGCCGCCTCAGTGACCGCCTCGTGAAATGGATTCCCCTCGATGCGACCGAGTCGTGTACCGGGATGGTCCACGAACGCCGGGCCGTGGGTATGGGCGATGAGGGCTTCACCGGCTGCCCCCACCGCGAGCGTCTTGCGGCCACCGGAATAACCTGCGTACTGGTGCGGCTCCACGATCCCGGTGGCGATCAACAAGTCCGCCTCCACCGCTGCCCGATGAGCCGACACTGGAACACCACCAGCGGTGACGCCCAGATCGACCAGTGCATCGGGATTCTGTGGCTCATTGTCGATCACCCGGTAGCGGTCTACTAGCGCCTGACCCAGCTTGGTGACTTTTTCCTCGGCTGTCGAGGGGCGATGCATACCAATGCCGCAGAGCAGCGTGATGTCCTGATCGTGAACGCCGGCTGCCGCCAATTCTCGCAGAACCGCGGGCACCAGCAGGTGGTCGGGGCTGGCGCGGGTGATGTCGGTAAAGACAATACACACGCGATCCCCGGGCTGCGCCATCTCGTGCAGCGGCGGCGAGCCGATCGGATGGGCGAGGGCCTCCGTGAGGGCCTCATCGACGTCGACCAGTGGGTCTGGCGACCTTGAGACGACGACGGTCCCCCGCATAGTGGGGGGGAGGCTAAACTCGATCTCGGTGTGGCTATATGGAATTCGATACTTCGCAGTCTGAGGTTTCATAGTCTCAGGATCTCTCGTGTGATGGGAACTCCCCCGTCAGTTGATACACGATGTTGACGATCTCCCGTGCTTCCTGCCACACGCGCAGGTCTTTGAAACGCCCAACGGTAGGCATAGGGACTCCCTGGATTCAAGTTCCATAGTTTCAGACTTCAAGCTGGAAACACCAGAACCCGAAGCCTTGAAACCTGGGACATGAAACTACAGAGTGTACTCCACTTCCAACTCCTCCCCGATCGCCCGCAAATCCGCCGCTACCTTCGGATTGAGGGGGATTCCCTGGCGCGAACGCACATCCGCTTCTTCGTACTCCTTCTCACCGTGGATGTAGATGCGGGATTCGCCCGTCGC
>CAYUIS010000035.1:36257-39694 GCA_964444825.1 uncultured Anaerolineales bacterium
TCCAAACGATTGTAGACCTCGAGCTTGCCCCGTGGCACGGTGCTCGTGGCCATATCCATCACAAAAGCTCGCTCCTCCCCGGCTGGCGCTGCAACAGCGATAGGATTGGTGCCCAGCATCGCGTCGCGCCCAAAGGTCGGCACGACGAGTACAGCAGCGTTGGTCATCGAAATGCCAATGCAGTCGTGTGGGAGCGCCATCATGGCATAATATCCCGCGATGCCATAGTGATTGGAGTTGCGCACCGTAACAAAACCAGACCCGAGCTCTTTTGCTTTGTGAACGGCTTTCTCCATCGCCCGGTGCGATACCGGCTGGCCCAGCCCTCCTCCGGCGTCAATCAGCGCCGTTGTCGGGGTCTCTGCCACCACTTTGACATCTGGCCGGGCGATCATCATCCCATCCCGCAGGCCGTTGACGTAGCGGCGCAGGCGAGCCACGCCATGGCTGTCGACGCCCCGCAGATCGGCCGTCACCAGCACGTGCGCCGTGATACGGGCGTCCTCCTCCGGGACGTCCATCTTTTGGAACACCTGGACGCAAAAGTCCTCCAGGGGCTTTGCTTGAACTCGCGGTATCGTTTCCCCTGCCATGATTCCCTCCACCTGATCGTTGGCTGCTACAAGGCCAATGTAACACAGACTATATATCGGGGCAAGTGAGAATACTCACCCATGGAGGATGACCTATGGACAATGAGAATCGCTGGGTATGTATCGCTGATCCTGCACCGAGTTTCCCCGACGCGACTGTGCGATTCCGTCATCCACCACCCTCGCTCCTCCACTCCATCCCGTCCCTCCATACCTCTTTTTTCCAGATGGGGACGATCTCCTTCAACCGGTCGATGGCATAATGGAGTGCATCGAACATCTCCGGCCGATGGGCTGCGGAGAGGGCGATGACGACCGCAATCTCGCCCACCTCCAATCGCCCCACACGGTGGACGATGGTCACCTCCCGGATCGTCCGCCAGCGGGAGCGAACCTCGTCGCCGATCTGGCGTAGTGTCTCCTCGGCCATGTCTGGGTAGGCCTCGTATTCCAGATAACGAACCTCGCGCCCGTCGGTCTCATTCCGAACCACGCCAACGAACGTGGCCACGGCGCCGATGGCCGGATCTGCCAATCGGCCAGCCACTTGCTCCACAGATAACCGATCTGCCGTAACCTCAAACAGCTTCACCGGCTGGCCTCTCAACCTACCCTCCCCCGACCGGCGGCAGACACGCGACCTCATCTCCATCCTGTAGCTCGGTCTGCATGCCGACGTAGGCGCGATTCACCGCGACACTGATAAAGCGGGTGTAGGCGCGCAGGACGGGATACTCTTCTGTCAAGTGATCTATCAACTCTCCCACCGTCGTCCCGGCCGGAATCTCTGTCGTGATCTCGGCCTCCCCAATTGCCTCCCGAGGCGCTGCAAAGAACCTGACCGTTACCTTGATCTCTTCACTCTCCATCTCCATAACCCCGGACTCTACTATTCTCTGTCCTCCAGTTTCCATTCCCCGCTCTTTCCCCCGCTCTTGACCACCAGGCGGATGTTGTCGATCGTCATCGTCTTTTCGACCGCCTTTGCCATATCATAAATGGTCAGGGCAGCGACGCTGACGGCGGTGAGCGCCTCCATCTCCACGCCGGTCTTTCCCTGGTTGCGCACGGTCGATGTGATCTGGATGGAGGATGTCTCCTCCTCTATACGAAATGCCACGTCTATTTTGGTCAGAAGCAGGGGATGACAGAGGGGGATCAGGTCCGCGGTACGCTTGGCCGCCATAATTCCCGCTACCTGCGCCACGGCCAGCACGTCCCCTTTTGGCATTCCGCCTTCCGAAATGAGGCGCAGGGTCTCTGGGTGCATTTGCACCTGTCCCCGGGCAACGGCTACCCGCTCTGTATCTGGTTTCTCGCCTACGTCCACCATCTGAGCGCGGCCTTCCTCGTCTATGTGCGTCAGCTCCATAAGCTCTCCCTGTCCACTGGCACTGAATCGGCGGATCGATCAACAATAGTAACTGCTCAGCCAGGATGGTTTCTTCCCGTCATTGCGAGGAGCGGAGCGACGAAGCAATCTCCACCTCGGAAATTGGAGATTGCTTCGCCGCAAAAAGCGCGGCTCGCAATGACAGGCTGAGCAGTTATCAACAATAAACGACGGCCAACCACTCACGATCAGCCGCCGATCTCTGACATTACCCTGTTCTCCGGCAGTTGGCACTGGTCAAGGTGATGGTTCATCGGCTTGCTGCCGATCCCCCTCAAGAGCAGGTCCCTGATGTGTTCGACCTTCGCTCCTTGCCGCAAGGGGGTGCGGAGATCGATCTCATCGTCTGAGAGAAGACAGGGGCGCAATTGGCCGTCGGCCGTGAGGCGCAGCCGGTTGCATTGGTAGCAAAAATGCTCGCTGATGGGCGTGATAAAACCAAGCGTGCCGCTCGCTCCGGGTAGGCGGTAGTAGCGGGCCGGGCCGCTGCCGGCGCTTATCTTGGCCGGCTCGAGCGGACCAAGCGAAAGCTCGATCTGGCGTCGAATCTCTTTGGCCGTCACGACCCGTTCCCGCCACCCACCGTCCGTCAGCATCCCGTTCCCCAGCGGCATCAATTCGATAAAGCGCACGTTCCACGCCGACTCTGCCGTCTTTCGGGCGAGATCCACCACCTCGTCGTCGTTCATCCCCCGGATGACCACGGTGTTGATCTTGACCGGCGCCAGGCCTGCCGTCTGCGCGGCCTCCATCCCGGCCAGCACGTCCTCCAGCCGGCCCCGGCGGGTGATGTTTCGGAAGCGCTCGGGCCGCAGGGTATCCAGGCTGATGTTGACGCGCTGCAGCCCTGCCTCGGCCAGGGCGGCGGCGTGGCGCGACAGAAGGATCCCGTTGGTCGTCATCGCCAGGTCGTCGACGCCGGGAATCCGGGCTATCATATGCACCAGGTCCGCGAGCCCCAGCCGGACCAGGGGCTCGCCGCCAGTCAGGCGGATCTTGGTTATGCCCAGATCGGCTGCGGCGCGCACGATCGTCGCGATCTCCTCATAGCTCAGGATCTCCTCGTGCGAGCGTGGAGCGACCCCCTCGGGCGGCATGCAGTAAATGCAGCGCAGGTTGCAGCGGTCGGTTACAGAGATGCGTAGGTAGCTGATGGGGCGGTTGTAGGCGTCTAGATGGGCCACAGAGAGTCCTGATATCCGGCGTATCGGCAAACCGGAGTGATTTTCGATCAACAGCAACGTCCACCTGGATTAAGGTGGACGGCACTGTACTGTAGGTCATTCTACACGATTTTATCCAACAGGCAAGGAGTTGGCCAGGGCGATCGCATTTGGCTGACCACAGCTCTGAGCCCCGCCCTCGGGGCGCCTTGCGCGGTGAGAATCCGCTGTTGCGATTTCGTAAAGGCCGTCCTCGGGGACGAGGACCCTGTCCTTGACCGGACAGGA